>JBKJUN010000558.1:0-24502 GCA_046590555.1 Bryobacter sp.
CGTACGGGACAAGAAGCCAGTGCCGGCATCGATCGAAAGGATTAACGAAGGCTGTCGGCAGAACTGCTTGCTATGCAGTGCGATGTCTTACTCGAGCCCGGCAGTATTGTAGGTGCCTGGTTTGGGGTTGTGGAGCGGAGCACCGGTAAGACACATGTCCGAACAAGTGTGGGGATCGGCCTTGGGCCCACTGGGATGATGCATGCCTCCCATAAAGCTCAGTTGCTTGCGGAAGGGGCTGAGCGGCTCTGTGGACTGGCCGAAAACAAAGTGGCCGTCTTTCTCCGCAGTAGGGAACCAGCTCCAGTCATCAAGGCCATGCTCGGTCTTTGGCAACGACATGCCGTTGGCAGTGTAGATGGCGCAGAAGCGGCGAGGTGCCTGCTCGGTCACCTCGGCACCCATGGCGTCGAGGACAGGCAACGCTAACGAGAGGCCACCCAAGCCATTCAGGAAAGCGCGACGGTCCATATTACGTGCAATACTCATTCGGTCTCTCCCATACACATCATTTTTCGAGGAAAATCTTGCTGTTGACGACATAACGGATCATGTCCTGCATCGGGTAGCCACTGGCCTTTAACTTCAAGCCATCCCGTTTCAACTCATTGAGTTCATTGTATGTCAGGCTGCGACCGTTTGCATAGGTGGCCAAGTGCTTGAACACGCTGAAGGCGACCTGATCGATGCGATCTTCGCCGAGGTAGCGCTTGAGATCATTGGCACCGGATACTTCTGTCTGATCGGGCAGCTTGGAATGCGCGTCGACAGCATCTTTCTTGAGCCGGCCGCCAGCGTCAAACTCTTCAAACGCGACGCCCCATGGGTCGATTTTCTGATGGCACTGGAAGCAGCCGGGCTGGTTGCGATGAGCCTCGAGGCGCTGGCGAAGCGTCAAGTCTTTCTCGCCCTCTTTGAGTGCTGGCACATTGGGCGGAGGATCTGCTGGCGGCTCGGCAATGATACGGCGGGCCAGCCAGGCGCCGCGCTTTACGGGGTTTGATTCGCGGCCATCGGACAAGCCGGCCAGGATTGAGGCTTGCGTCAGAATGCCGCCCAATTCTTTGCGCCCGTGTGGAATTGCCTGAAACTGGAAGCCGCTTTCGGATTTATCGGGCATGTCGTAGTAGCTCGCCACCACTTCATTGACCATCAGGAAATCCGACTGGATCAGATTCTTCACAGGCAGGTTCTTGCGCATCAAATGTTGCACGAACTGCACCGGTTCCTGGCGCAACTGTACTCGCGCATCGCGGGTCAGATTTGGAAATTTCTTGCGATCGGGTTCGAGCACATTGAACTTGTCGAGACTCAGCCACTGTGAAGTGAATTCCTGCACGAAGCGGGCGAAACGGGGACTTTCGACCATTCTGGCTACTTCGGCATCAAGCTGTTTGGCGAGCACTCCGGTGGAAGCCAAACGCAGGGTTGTGCGGTCTGGCGGACCATTCCACAGGAAGTAGGACAGCTTGGAGGCGAGTTCGTGAGGATTGATCGGCTCGGGGTTCGGTGTGCTGCTCTTCTCGACCAGGAAGAGGAACTGCGGAGAGGTCAACACAACCTGCAAGGCATCCTTTATGCCCTGCTGAAAATTGCCATTCTTGTGGTAAATCGCCATCAGGGAGGACTCTTCGGCAGCGGTGATGGGCCTTCGATAGGCCTTGGCGGCAAAGCCACGAATCACTTGCCGCGCATAAGCTGGAAGGTCGTTCTTCTTGTCTGAGTCGACAAAAATGTTGCGATGAGATGGGGGCGGCCACTGCTCATAGAAAGGACCTTCAAACTCAACCGACTTGATGAGCATGCGGGGCATGTCGCGGCCATCGGTGTATTCGCTGCGCACGGCGATCTCGCGGATGCCGGCCAGATAATTTACATTGTCTTTTTCGACGTTCGGGCTTGGGAAATTGCTGATCGCGCCTTCGAAGACATAGCGATTCAGCTTGGTGCCGGCTACACGCTGCGGGGGGCCTACGGGGGCGAAAGTGCTACCGCAATCGCGGCGCAATCCGAGGTGTACGCCCAGACGGGGAGCTCGCTTCTCGAAGGTCTTAAATTTGCTTGCCAGGGGCTGAGCCTCGTTGATCGGGGTCAGGACAAGCCTATCCAGGCCAGCCATGCCCGTAATCTCGGCACGAACTGGCAATGGCCCTGCGTCCAGCCTTACAACTACGAAGGCTGGTTGCGCAAGGGTCCCGGCAAATACTCGTTCCCCGAGCGTCAGCGTTACGTCCTGATTCTTCTCAGGCGGCGGACGAACAAACTGGCGGCCGGGTTCGAGGAGAGCTTGTATTTCTGTTTCATCGAGCGCTCGCCGATATATCCGTACCTCATCGAGGTCTCCCTTGAAGGTCTGGGCCATGCGCACACGGCCCAATTGCAAATCGAGCTTGGGGTTGTCGAGGTTTGCCAAACCAATCGGCCCTTTTGCTACCGGATATCCGTTCACATAAAGCCGGGCCTCATTCTTGCCACGCTTGACGACGGCTGCTACATGCTGCCAGAGATTCGGACGAATCACCCCAGGAGGCGATGACATTCCGCCATTGGGCTGGCCGTCTGGCCCTGCCGTTTCAAGACGCACCGTGCCACGCCCGTCTGGCATGTCCAGATACCAACCTTGCGTACCATCGTAGCCACCCATGCTCACCAAGCCGCCTCTTCCCAATTTGCCTGGACGAATCCAGGCAGACACTGTAAAGTCACCTTCAGCAACCTTCATTGCTTCGGCACGCGGAATTGTAACCAGGTCGTATTCGCCATTAAGAGAAACCGCCTTGCCAAAAGGCGAGACAACATAGCGGGCACTACCTTCGAGCTTGCCATCTTCGAGACTTCCATCGAGGGACCAGGCTCCAATCAACCCGTCTTTCAAGCGCGAGGAGTCTGTAATTGTGGAAGGCTCTTTGCGTGGGGCAGGATGTACATCCACCTGGTAGACACCAGCCTTGGGGATGGTGAGGCTGTTCACTGCTTTTAGCTCATCGGCAACGACACTACCCGCTACGCCGGGCTTTTGTGCTGAGGCTTCAGCATCGAGCATCAAGCCATCGTTGTATTTGGCAGCCAACACGGTGACGCGGAAGCGCCCCTGATCTGGCAATTCCCGAAGCGAAATCTTGAAATTAGCCTTTGGCCCAAAGGTTCCATCAGCTTCAAAAATCTCTTCATTCGGAATGGCCGGGCGCAGGAGCAGGCCCTGAGGCACGAGCCCGTAAGCGAGACCCTTCGGATAGCTACCGGTACCGCGCACACACGCGAACACAGAGTGATAAATGCTGTCATAATCACGCCACCCACGGACGGTATCGTTGCCGGCATAGCCTTCGATAAACCGGTACTTCGTCCTCATCACAAGTGGTTCAAACGCAAAAGGCTTCAATGGGGTCAACTGCGATACGGTGAAGTCTTTGTTTTCCAGCAATTTGCTATTGGCCCCGAGAATCAGCTTTTCTGGAAGTGGCTTTGGATTGATTGATTCGCCCAAATTGACTTTAAAATTCTGCACCTTCGGCTTTTGCTTCGGGTCGACAATGGAGCGATTGAGGGCATCTTCGGCAATTTCGAAATAGGCTTCGAGCAGGAGTGGAGAAAGCTGAAGCGTCTCTTTGTTATTGACGAAGCCGTCAACTGAGACTGCGTCTGGAGGAAGGGCTTCGGTGAGATCATCCTCAAGCTGCAACAACTCGCGCAAAGTGTTCTTGTATTGGGAGACCGTCAAGCGCCGAACGATTCCGTTCTTCGGGGCGGGACGCAACCTGGCGATTTCAATCGCGCGATCGATCCACTCCACCACACGCTCTCTTTCCGCCACACTTGGCTGTGGCAGCCCCTTGGGCGGCATCGTGCCGGCCTTGACTCGATGACGGATCCCCTCCCACAAACGGATGTGTTTGTCGTCGAGCGAAGTATCCAAATGGTCTACTCTCACCCCCGCAGACATGTTGTCGACGTTGTGACACTTGGCGCAATTCTGATCGAGAAAAGGTTTGATCAACTGTTGGAAGGCAGGTTCCATTGGGGTAGGAGCAGTTCCCTGCCCCTGGGCAAAGAGCAGCCGGGTTGTCCAGACGATGCCAATCGTACAAAGCAGCACGACTACGCCAAAAGTGTGAAATCGAAGCCAAGGTTTCGTTGAGGTCATAAAAGGAAGAGCAGAGAAGGTCTTACTCTAAGATAACGGATCGGGAGATCAACTGTTCCAATCAACTGATAAGCTCAACATCAATGGAGCATCTCTCTTGAAATTCGTAGCCGGAATCGACCTCGGCGGTACAGCCGTGAACTACACCATTCTGAGCGAGGAAGCCGAATTCCTCATTGAAGGACTGTGCGAACATCCCTCGCTTTCAAAGCAAGGCCCTGAGATCTGCCTGAGCCAGATCCAGGATGGCCTCAAGATCGCCCTGGATACGACGGGCATTTCGGTTCAAGACGTTGCAGCGATCGGGCTGGACACACCCGGGCCAGCCAGTTCGACCGGCGTTTTGAGCGCCCGGGGCTCTACGAATTTTGTGCATGCCGATTGGGCGGGCTTCGACATCCGTCTCAACCTGGAAGAACGGCTGGGGAAACCGGTCGTTTATCTGAACGATGGCAATGCTGGGGCCTTGTGGGGGCACTTTGCAGTCTTCGGTACAAGCACTAAAGAGACTTCTGTTTCGGCCATTGTCGGGACAGGCCTTGGGGGCGGTGTGATCGTCAAAGGAGGAGTAGTCAAAGGACGCCACGGTTTTGGTGGTGAACTCGGCCACGTCCTTATTCCCTACCAAGGAATCGCTGGCATTGAAGGCCTCATTCCGCATTGCAACTGCGGGCGGACTGGGGATCTTGAATCGCTTTGCTCGCTTACGGCTATCACTCGTACGCTACTGCCCTACTTTTTGCAGAAGCAGCCAAGTCATGAGTTAGCCTCGCTTGATCCGCAACAAGCGGCCAAGCTGGTTCGAGGAATGGCTGTAAAAGGCGATAGCCTTTGCCGCGAGATCTTTCGAGTGCAGGCCCATGCGATGGGACTTTTCTTTGATGAAATGATCAACACGTTTGATCCCGATATGTTGTTTATCGGCGGGGGCGCGCTTGAGGCCGGCATCGAGTTCCAGCAATGGTTCATTTCAGAAGTCCGCGCCGGGATGCCCAACCAGCGCGAAGAACAAGTCAATATTCCGATTCAGGTGATGCCGAATGGCGACACCGCCGGGTCGCGAGGTGCAGCAGTAGAAGCCCTCAAGTTGCTCCAAAGATAGAACCACTCATGCGAATCTTCATTTTCTCGCTGGTCTTTATTGTTTCCGTATCCTTCGCCCAAACGGCACCTGCATTGCGGGCGATTCCGCCTCCAGGCATCGAAGTGTCTCCAACGGAACGGGCCGAACTTGGCTCGCGACTGCAGAACCTGCAGCGAGCAACGGCTGCACTTGCTGGTAATCCGCTTTTGCCTGATGTTCTTATTTATCAGGAAGCCGTTCGCTACGCGCTTGAGAATAATGAATTCTTTAAAGCCGATGAAGTTCTAAAGGCACACACGTTGTTGAGCCATGGGCTTGAGAGGGCGCGTCTGCTGTCAGAGGGCCAGGCACCCTGGACAACGGCCACCGGTCTGATCGTGCGCGGGTACATCTCGAAAATTGATCGCAGCATTCAACCTTATGGTCTTGTCATCCCCGCCAGCTATTCGCCAAATTTGCCCAACCGGTGGCGCCTTGATGCCTGGTTTCATGGCCGTGGCGAGACCTTGAGTGAAGTCAATTTTCTGGCTGAACGCGAATCGCGCCCAGGCGAATTCACGCCACCTCACACCATTGTTCTTCACCTTTACGGCCGTTATTGCAATGCTAGCCGCTTTGCCGGTGAGATTGACTTTGAAGAAGCACTTGCTGCGACGAGGCACCACTACGCGATCGATGAGAACCGCATTCTTGTTCGTGGATTCTCAATGGGCGGGGCCTCAGCTTGGGATATCGGTACGCACCACGCTGGCCAATGGGCGGCAATTGCTCCTGGAGCTGGCTTCAGTGAGACCATTGCGTTTCTCAAACTTGACCTGAATAAGCCGGATGCGCCTTTCGCTTGGGAACAAAAGCTTTGGCGAATGTACGATGCCACCGAGTACGCGCTCAATCTTTCCAATACAAGCACCGTCGCCTATAACGGCGATCAGGACGGCCAAAAGCAGGCTGCCGACGCCATGGAATCCGCTATGGCAAAAGAGGGAATCACGCTTACGCGGGTTACGGGCCCACAGACGGGACACCGATACCATCCGCAGTCCAAGATTGAAATCAACGAGAAGCTGGATGCGATCGCGGCGATTGGTCGAGACCCCTATCCTCGTCAAATCCTGTTCACGACATTCACACTCGCCTACAACCGCATGAAGTGGCTGATCGTAAACTCGCTCGAGCAACACTGGGAGCGAGCCCGCATAGAGGCCAGTATCGAGGCCAACCAAGCCGTCAAAATCACAACGGCGAATACGGCTGCCCTGAGCCTGGATTTCGGCGCTGGTGGGGCTCCCCTTAGCCTTACCAACAAGGCCACTATTGTTATTGACAACCAGACGCTGAGCGCACCGCCCCCGCAATCGGACCGGTCCTGGCGGATCCACCTGCGGAAGACTGGCTCCCGTTGGGCACTCGCGGCCAGCCCCATCCAAACTGGCCTTCACAAGACGCACGCGCTGCAAGGCCCGATAGACCATGCCTTTATGGATAGCTTCCTGATCGTCAAGCCCAGCGGTACTCCTGGCAATTCCGATACAGCCAAATGGGTCGAGGTCGAGCAGGCCAGAGCAATCCGCGAATGGCGCAAGCAGTTCCGCGGCGAGCCTCAGGTGACCGACGATTTCAATGTGACCGAATCCCAGATTGCGTCGAGCAACCTCATTCTATGGGGAGACCCCGGCTCAAACAAGATCCTCGCCCGGATCGCTGCTCAGTTGCCTGTAAAGTGGACCAGCGACGGAATACAGGTTGGCACGCAAAGCTACCCGAAGTCTCATGCCGCAATCCTGATCTACCCCAATCCACTCAACCCCTCGAAGTACGTCGTTATTAATAGTGGCTTTACTTTCCGGGAATATGACTTCCTGAACAACGCACGCCAGACACCCAAATTACCCGACTGGGCCATTATCGATACGAGCATCCCTCCAGGTCCTCGCTACCCAGGCAAGATCGTTGCTGCGGGCTTCTTCAATGAAGACTGGCAGCTAGGCGCTAACAAGTAAGAGCCTTGCTGGCCTGAGGGTCGCGCAGTGCGAGTGGCAGTGAACGGCAAACGAGAACAAACTCAAGAGCGGTGCCATTACGCATCCGACATGCCGCTGTAATGTATCGCGGCATCGATTCACCGTCAGCCATCTTGATTAGGAGTACGGCATGAGGTGACATACCCTTCAAGAGGGCCTCTGGGAGTTTTCGTATTTATTGGTCAGAGATAGAATAGGGTGCTGTGCCCAATTCTTTTCGGTTCGCTATTGCCGCCAGCTACACTGCAGAACCGCTCCAAACCACATTCGATTTTTGGAGAACTCCGCTTCAGTCGGAATTTGCGAGCCAATTTGCGCCCTTCGGCCAAATCATCCAAACAATTCTGGACCCAGGTAGCATCTTCGCTGAAAACAGCCATGGGCTTAACGTCGTACTCTTTCGATTTCAAGACTTGGGAGATGTCGCACGCCGGATCGAAAACGCACAGTCGCTCATGGCTGCAATCGAGGCGCGGGTTTCGACTTTCAAGGTGCCGATGCTCATCGTTGCGGACGCCGACGGGACGAGATGGTGGCGAGAGATTCCAGGTGTTTATCTACTCGATCCTTGCCAAATCGATCTTTGGTATCCCGTGGATAGGAAATCGAGCCCCGATGGCGAACGTTTGGGCGGCGTTCCCTACACAGAGGATTACTTTATAGCCCTCGGCTCGTCGATCGTTCGAGCCGCGCACAGTATTCACAAAACACCGAATAAGGTGCTGGCGCTAGACTGCGACAACACGATTTGGAAAGGGATCTGCGGCGAAGATGGCCCAGAGGGAGTCGTTCTCACCCCAGGGCATCTTGCGCTGCAACGCTTCTCCCTCAAACAGCGTGAGATGGGCTTGCTTTTGGTAATCAGTAGCAAGAACAATGAGCAAGACGTTCGGGAGACCTTCGAGCAGCACCCGGAATTTCCACTCCAACTAAATCACTTCATTAGCAGAAGCATCAACTGGCAGCCTAAGTATTTGGGGTTGTCCTCAATGGCAGCTGAGCTTTCCCTGGGTCTTGATAGCTTCGTATTTCTGGATGACAACTCGAAGGAAATTTCTGAAGTCGATGAGCAGTTACCGCAAGTACTTGGGATCACGCTCCCTCCAGATGCGACAGACTTTGAAGGATTTCTGAACCACATTTGGGCATTCGACCAATTGAAGGTTACGCAAGCAGATCAGGCACGCGCCTCCAGCTATGAGTGGGTGCAGGAATTCGGTAAGGCACTCAATGAGACAGGGTCGCTCGAACACTTCTACGAGACGCTTGAACTCGAAGTTGAGATCTGGCCGGTCAGCGAAGATGAAGTTCAAAGGGCCGCGCAATTGACGCAGCGTACCAATCAATTCAACTTCACAACGATCCGCCGTACAGAAGCAGAGATCCTGAACCTGAAATCTGCATTCGGGGTTCATGTGCGGGATCGATTCGGGAACTACGGCTTTACCGGACTGCTGATGGGCAGACCATTTGGGACTACGTTTCTGATCGAAAATTTTCTACTGAGCTGTCGCGTGCTCGGAAGAGGCGTCGAGCACCGCGTCTTTGCCTGGCTGGGTGAACATGCGATGTCGCTTGGCTGCAAAGACGTTGAGATCCCGTTCATCGAAAGCTCTCGCAACGCTCCAGCGCGAGAATTCTTTGAGGCAGTCGCTTCGCCCATCACGGTTGAGCGGCTCTCTTGTCTTCGCTTTGAGCCCAGACGAACTGAGCGAGCTGCCCCCGCTCAAGTTATAGCCGCTCCTGCACACCATAGTGTTGACTATGCCGGAATCGCTCGAAGATTCAACAGCGTTGCTTCGATTCGAGTGCAGATGAAACGGGGCTCGGCGATCGAGCTTGAAACTGGCACCGAAAGTCTGCTTGCCTCCATCTGGCAGGACCTGCTGGCATGCGAGAGTGTGACCGGAGAAAGCAACTTCTTCGATCTTGGAGGCCACTCGCTCAAAGTCGTATTGATGTTGATGAGGATCCACGAAGTCTTCGGTGTCTCATTGGGAATCGAAGATGTCTATGCCGCAGAAGTGACGCTGGAGAGGATGGCAAGACGAATTGATGAACTGATTGCCTTTGGAGGCGTGGGCCACTCGGAGTACACTCGAATTTTGGGTGCGATTGAAGCAATGAGCGAAGAACAAGCCGCAGAGGCGTGGCTCGAGGAATCCAGGACGAATGCGGATCCTTCTAGCCGCTAGCGCGTCATACGATCCGCCGAAGGGGGGCTCGACGCGCAGCAATCTGCTATGGCTGCGGGCCATGGCCGCCAATGGCCATGATTGTCTTGTTCTCTGTAGTGGGGACCTGGAGCAGGAGGCAATGCGCGAAGGCGTGCGGATCCGGACCATCCAACAGTTCCAGCGCAAGGCAGGGCGCATCGGTGAAGCAGTTGCCGAATTCGACCCGGACTTCGTCCTGGTATCGAGCGAAGACCTTTCACACTCACTTCTACGAGAGGCTCACAAGGCAGCCAAAGACCGCCTCGTTTATCTTGCTCATACTCCGCAATGGTTCCCGTTTGGCCCCGAGGCCTGGCACAAGGACGAAGCCGCAACAAGACTGCTTGACGATGCATTGGCCATCGTTTCCATCGGCAGTCACATGGCCGCCTATATTGAAGAGCACCTGGGCCGCAAGGCAGAAATCATTCCGCCTGCGCTTTACGGAAAGGCTCCCTGGCCGGAGTACTCAAACTACGACAAGCAATCTGTTCTGCTGATCAACCCATGCACGGTCAAGGGCTTGCCGATCTATGTTGAGCTGGCGAGACTCTTGCCTGACAAGCGATTTCTTGCTCTAAAGGGTTGGGGAACCACATCTGCCGACTTGAGCTCGATGTCGAAGATCGAGGTGCTTGACACGGTGGCATCGATCGATGAAGTCCTGTGTCGCAGTTCTGTTCTTGTTGCGCCATCACTTTGGTATGAGGGCTACGGCCTGGTGGTGACCGAAGCTCTTCTGCGGGGCATTCCAGTGCTTGCCAGCAACCATGGCGGCTTGACAGAGGCAGCGGCGAGTTCGCGATACAGGTTGCCTGTTACCCCAATCCATCAGTGGTTGCCGCAACACGACGAAACCGGGATGCCGATCGGAGTTGTTCCTGAGCAGCCTGTCGAGGTCTGGCAGGACGCACTCTGTGAGTTGCTCGGGGACCGATCGATTTACGAACAAGAACGCCTCAATGGGATGACGGAAGCTCGCAACTTCGCAAGTAGTCTTAGTGCGGATGACCTTGAGGTTCTGCTGAGCCGGCTTGAAGCAAAACGTCTTCGTATTTACCTGATTCATAACTCCACCTACTACCCAGGTGCTGGAGGCGGAGACAAATCGAATCGTATTCTGGTTGAATCGCTGGTTCAGGCTGGCCATCAGGTGCGCGTCTTCACTCGTCTCGAACAGTTTGGTGAATCAGAACATCAGGCACATCAGGCCGAGCTGAACCGTCGAGGACTCTCGACAGAAGCATGGCAGGACTTTGGTCTCAACTTCAAGCTCAGTGGCGCCGAGGTGCACGTCATTACTCGCGACACCAACTTGCGTCGCGCCCTTGCTGACGACCTTGCAGACCAGAAGCCCGATATTATCCTGTGCTCGACCGATGACCCGGCACATTTGCTCTACGAGACAGCATTGCAACAACAGGGCGCGCGTGTCATCTATCTGGTGCGGGCGACGATTGCCCTGCCCTTCGGCCCGGATGCCTCGTCGCTCAGTGAGGAGCGCACTGGGAGGTTGCGGGAAGCTGATGCCATCGTGTGTGTCAGCGAATACGTTGCCCGCTATTGCCGAAATGAAGGGAATCTGGACGCAGTGCATGTTCCCATCTCCCTTGGTGACCACGCTAACCCTCCAGACGTTGGGCGATTTGATAACCAATACGTTACGCTGGTCAATCCAAGCGCGGTCAAGGGATTGGTAATTCTGTTGGGACTGGCCGATGCTATGCCCGAGACTCAGTTTGCAGCTGTACCCAGTTGGGGAACTACACAGGTTGATCTGGCAGCCATCCATGCGAGAGCTAACATCACGCTGCTTGATCCCGTCGAAGACATTACCGAGATTCTGCAGCAAACCAGGGTGACGCTGGTTCCCAGCCTGTGGGCAGAAGCCCGCAGCCGCATGGTGGTGGAGAGTCTGTCGCGAGCGGTGCCGGTGCTTGCATCCGACGTGGGTGGTCTTCGTGAAGCCATGTGCGGGGTTGAGCACGTTCTTCCTGTGAATCCAATTTTGCGCTACCAAAGCACGGTAAGCGACCAGATGGTGCCTGAAGCAGAAGTTCCCGAGCAGGATTTGGGGATTTGGATCGATACACTCAGTTCCCTGCTCGACTCGGAGGAAAACTGGACGGAACTAAGCAGGCAAGGCAGAACTGCGGCAATTGCTTATCTCGATAGTCTCTCCGTAAAGCCCCTCGAACGCATCTTCCGGCGCAGCATGGCAAAGACACCGCAGCGCACAGCCAGTTCATCAGCTGCTCTGAGTCCAGTCAAGCGCAAGCTTCTAGCGCTGCGGATTGCCCGCTACCGGGAGGCACAGCGAAGACGCTTTTTCCCTGTAGTGTGGGGCACAGGCTTGAAGGTCTTTCTTTTCCCGTGGGCGGAAGCAGGAGTGCAGGCATGGAGCTTTTTGAGAGAGTACAGCGATTTGAGTTTAATTCCTGCACTGCTTCCAGGGCGGGAAGACCGTCTCTCAGAACCACTGGCGACCAGCTTCAATGAATTGATCCAACCAATGACCGATGAGATCGAGTTGCTTCTGGGCAATGAAGAACCTTTTCTACTTGCGGGACACTCGATGGGCGGTGGCCTTGCGTTTGAGGTGGCGATCGAGCTGCGCCGTCGTGGAAAACAAATGCCCACAGGCCTGCTTGTCAGCAGTTGCACAGGGCCAAAGGCCCGCCAGCAATCGACTCCGACGGCACTTGAAGCAGACCGTAAAATGTTTCAGGCTCACATCTATTCAGACGAAGCTCCACTGGCAATCCCGATTACAGCGCTGGGAGGAATCGAGGAGAAGTTGAATATTGAGGCTTGGGCAAACGAGACTTCTTCAACGTTCAGAATCCGCCAGGAAGCTGGTGGGCACTTCTGGCTGTGGACTCACCCGGAAGCATTTGCCGCTGAACTCAAAGCGCTGCGGCCTTAAATTCCTCGTATTGATGCAGGATCAGGTCTGCGTGGTGTCTAGCCAATTCGAGCAGCGCTTTACGCCACCCATGCTCCCTGCTGAAGGCAATCAAATCATCAATGGTGGCTGAGCCTTGACGCCCACCCGAACGCAGTTGAGACCAAGCCATAACACTTGCCTCTGTGCGAAGCAGCGGCCCAATCGTTGTAACGTTTTCGAGTCGGATTCGATCCTCGCGAGGAACGAGTTCTCGAAGGACATAAGACTTTCCCGCCAGTTCTACGGGGTGCAAAAAAGCGGGGGAGATGGCTTGCATCCGGCGTTGTATCTCAACAATGCGATGAGCCTCGGAAGGCCATTCTGGTTGAGGATGGTGACGGGCAAGAATACTCGGGCGAGCTTCTTTGAGGTCAAGCAAGTAGTCATCTTCAACCAAGAGTATGAATCGGGAGACACCCAGACTGCCATTACCCGCAATTCGTCTCCCGGCGCTGACAAGCCGGCTGAAATGAGACTTCAACATGTCGGACTCCCCCTCATGCAGAGGGAGAGCGAAACTGCCGTCGGTGCGGACCGCGCGAGACCGTTTCTTCAAAACAGTTCGGTGGTTTAATTGGGCTTTGCGGGAACGGCCTTTGAGCGAGTAGACAAGCTTGCGCACACTGCCTGAGGCTGTGGCCCTTTCGACCCATCGGGACTTGCCTGTCGCCAGCTCTGCAGCATAGTCGTCGAGAAAAAACTCTGGATTCGCTTGTACACCAGAGACCAGAATGCCGGTGAGCATCCGAAGCAGCTCCCAGGTCGCAGGAGCCAGTGCCGACTCGTCAAAGTCGTTGTAATCGAAATAGACGAGACGATTGTCACCTTTGTAGACGCCAAAGTTTTCAATATGAGCATCCCCTGAGCTCCACACAAGTGGGGCTGTCGGTGGGTCAATCAGGTCTTCATAAAAGAGGTGGGATGTGCCTCGAAAGAAGGCGCAAGGGGAGGCACCAAGCAGCCTGTATTTGATCGCCAGGCGCTCAGGGTCGCGCCCCTGATTAAAGTCGAGGATACGCTCGACGGTATTCATCAGCCCGCCTTGATGGGGTTTCGCAAGATGCCGATACCTTCGATCTCGACTTCTACCGAATCACCGGCAACCATCCTTTTGGTGGAACCAGGAGTTCCTGTGTAAATGACATCACCTGGGGTGAGAGTCACATACTTTGAGATGTAGCTGACGATCGTGGGGCAATCGAACAAGAGATCGCTGGTGAACTGCTTCTGGACCACCTCGTTGTTGAGACGGGTCTGCAGAAGGGCCTTGTCGTATGCCGCTCCTTTGACGAGCATCGGGCCGAGAGGGCCAAAGGTGTCGCTGCCTTTGGCACGCCACCACTGCAAGTCTTTCTGAGGACCGTTCTGCCAGTCGCGCTCGGAAACGTCGTTGCCGCAGGTAACGCCGAAGATCGCAGCTTTGGCTTGTTCGACCGTGAGGTTGCGCCCACCTGTGGCCATCACAACCACGAGTTCGCCTTCGTAGTGGACGTTTTTGGCACCAGCAGGAATCAGGATCGGCTCGCCCGGAGCAATCAGACAAGTGGTTGGCTTGTAGAAGATCTCTGGCTCTTTGGGTACGGCACGGGTGCCGATGTGACTCTTATAGTTCAGGCCCACGGCAAGTACTTTGGGGGGATCGGCGGGGGCAAGCAGCGTGATGCTCTTGAGTTGCTTCTTGCCGCCGAGAGGCTTGCCGCCCAGATATGGGGCGTTGCTCAACGGGATGACTTGTTCGCCATCCACGCGGCCCCAGGAAATACGGGCTCCGTTTTGAAAGCGAACGAATTTTTCGATCGCGGAAGGGGTCGCTGCTGCGGCCATCATGGTTATGCTTTGTCTACGAGTCATTGGATTTTCTCTGCGCTGGCAAGATAGAGTGCGTTGAGCACAAGTTTAAAAGTACCGTAGGGCTGGCCACGGAATTGAGGACGGAAACCATAGAGCAAGACACTGCCCTTTCCCATGCGGGCCTCCACAGCAATAGGTTTGCCTAGAACCAGGCGTTCGCCGGAGAGCCAACCGGATGCGAGCAGGTCTTTGCTGGCGTAGCGGGCAATTACCTTAACCTCCCGGTTGCCGGTGTTGGCTTCTTTAAGGAGTGTAGATTCAAAGGCCTGGCCACCAGTGGTCATGGCGACAGCTTCTGCAGCCATGCCAAAGGCAACGGGATGTTTGGTATCGACATTGATGCGGATGAGCGAACCGGGCGCATAGAATGCATTCGGATTCACATCTTCATCGCGTCCGGCAGGAGGGCTTAGCAAACCTCGCACGCCGATATCGAAGCTCTGGATGGGAAGTTGAGTGGCGGTGTCGAAAGCGAGCAATGTGCCACCAGCTTTTACGAAGTCTTCAAGGGCAAGAAGGCCCTTGTTGCCGATTCCGCCGGTGAATTCAGGACGTTGCTGACCTTCAGTACGACTCCCGGCCTCGCCTGCTCGCGTACCGTGAAGGATGCTCTGAGCGGCCTGCTGCGTTAGCAAGATAGCATCATATCGAGACTTGAGGTTGCCCTTTTGAATCTCGTCGTTCTTGAGTGCAGTGTAAGGAATCTGGAAATTCTCCATCAACCACATCGTCCAACCAGCGTCCATGTTGGCCGTGTGTGGTTCATAGATCGCCACTCGCGGGGTCTTGAGTTTGTAGGCGGCACCGTTCTGCGTCGTGGACATGTCACCGGTAGAAGACCAGAAGACTGGACTGCCTTGCTTGAGGGTAGAGGCAATCTTGAGGAAGCTAGCTGAATCGGAATGGTTCCAGGTTGCCTCAGGGTATTGGACCTTCTCCACTTTGCTCAAGGTTGCGGCCGATGGAAGAGGGCTATCGAGCTTGTCGACATCCACTCCCATTTGGTAGCTCAGGGTCCAACCGGCCAGGTCATAGGGGCGCTTGGTCGGGCCGGTTTGTCCAGAACGAAGTTCCGGATACTTCTGCGGCTCGAGGAGATCGACAAGATAGCCGCGAAAAGCCTGCTGGGCTTTGAGGACATAGCTACCTTCGGGATAAGACTGGAAGTTGTGGGTGATGGTTTGGTTGAGGCGATGCACCTCGACGCCGGCTTGCTGAAGGCGATCCACAAGACCGGCTGCAGCGTGGGGGTCGCGTTGCGAGGCGGGGACAATATAGCCGTAAAACGCCTTATCGTCGATGTTCTGCTTCGCCAGCTCCCACGCCTTCATTAGGAAGTGGTGGCTGCGCAGAGCGGCGAGATCCATGATGCCCCAGTCTGCGGTGAGCATGTAGTCCATTGCGTCGCGCAAAGCCCAGCGGCCACCCTGCCACGGCAGCGGATAAAAGACGGTTGGAAACTTGGTAGGGATACCGTTGGGGAATCGTTCACCCAATTCAGCGGGTTTGTAGTCGTGTGGCGTGGCATAGCCGAAGCCTGCGGTTTCGGTGAGGATGCCGTGCATATTGTGGAAAGCAGGTACCGTGCGGAGGCCTCCGTTCCACCAGGCATCAAAGCCCATGTAGGAGACAACACCAGATTTGTTCTCGCGCAGGAAGCGCTCGCGCATGGCAGTGCCAATAAGATTAATCCCTTCCATGACTGAGCTCGGGATGTGGGGGTTGAGCGGCTCAGCATAAGGCGGAATAAATATGCGCGCCGGGAATGGAGCGATCTGGTGTTGGTTGTAAACGATCTGCGGAAAGAATTCCTGGAAGAGTTGCCTGGTGAGGTTGCGTGTCTCGGGGAGATTGAGCATGAACCAGTCGCGATTGTTGTCGTGGCCGGCGTGCTTTTGATAGAGAAACGGAATGGGAGACATCTCATATGGAGTGCCAACATTCTTGCGATACCAGTGGCTCACCATTGTCATGCCGTCTGGGTTTGTGCAGGGCACCTGCACCAGGATTACTTTGTCCCGGATGCGACGGGTCTCTTCTGATTCATCGGTGATGAATTTGTAGGCAAGGTCAGGTGCATGCTGGGCGGGTGCTACTTCGTTTGCATGCATCGAGGAATCAATCCAGACAAAAACTTTCCCTTCTTTTGCGAAGGTCTCGGCTTCTGCCCTGGAAGCCTGGCCCAAGGCCATTTTGCGGTTCATCTCTTTGTACTTGTCGATATTGCGGAGATTCGCTTCGCTTGAAAGGAGCGCGAGATAGTGGGGGCGGCCTTCGCTGGTCTTACCGATTTCAATCAGTTTGATGCGTTCGGAAGACTTGGCAAGTGCCTGGAAATACTTCGCCAATTCCTCGTAGTCCATCAGTTTGAAGTCGGTACCCGGCTTATAGCCGAGAATCTCTTCGGGTCTGGGAGTCGCGGCCATCGCAAGGGAAAGCGCGCTTGTCACGAAAACGAAAAACAGCCTGAGCATCATAGAAGCGATAATGATATCAACGATGCCAAGCTTGAAGCCCTTTCGTGTCGGGCTGGTTCAGACCTCCTGTACAACCGACCCACAAGAGAACCTAGATAAAGCGATTGTGAAGATTCGCGAAGCCGCAGCGGCTGGTGGCCAGATTATTTGTCTCCAGGAACTGTTTCGCAGTCAGTATTTCTGTCGCGAAGAGAAGGCAGATCTGTTTGATCTGGCAGAAGAGATCCCGGGACCCTCGACACAGGAAATTGGGAAAATTGCCAAGGAACTGGGCGTTGTTGTCGTGGCTAGCCTCTTTGAGAAGCGGGCGACAGGGCTCTATCACAACACCGCAGCAATCATTGGAGCCGATGGTGCGCTCCAAGGCATCTTCCGTAAGATGCATATCCCGGACGACCCGCTCTTCTATGAGAAGTTTTACTTCACCCCGGGCGATCTCGGTTTTCTGAATTTCGACACCGCTTTTGGGCGAATTGGCGTTCTGGTCTGTTGGGATCAGTGGTACCCGGAAGCTGCGCGGCTGACAGCGATGCAAGGCGCGAATGTATTGTTTTACCCAACAGCGATTGGCTGGCATCCCCACGAAAAAGAACAATATGGCCCATCACAACTCGATGCCTGGCGGACGATCCAGCGGTCTCACGCTATCGCCAATGGGATCTATGTTTGCGCGGTGAACCGCGTGGGATTTGAGGGCACGCCCGATGCGGGCCTTGAATTCTGGGGCAACTCTTTTGTGGCCGATCCATTCGGGGTTGTCGTGGCTGAAGCTTCGCACGACAAAGAAGAAAATCTCATTGTCGAGTGTGACCCGGCAAGGATGGAAGAAGTGCGGCGCAACTGGCCCTTCTTCCGTGATCGGCGCATCGACCACTATGGCGGGTTGACCCAGAGGTGGGCGAAGTAATGGGGCTGAGGATGCCGGCGGAGTGGGCTCCGCACGCAGCAACCTGGTTGGGATGGCCACACGAGAAGTCAGACTGGCCCGGCAAATTCGCTCCGATTCCCTGGGTCTACGGCGACATCGTGAGGCATCTTTCACAGGTGGAACGAGTTCGCATTCTGGTTGAGAGCGAAGACGCCCGAGAGGCCGTGAAGAAGATCCTCAAGAAGAGTCATGCCGAGATGGCTGCAGTGGATTTCTTCATTTGCCCGACAGACCGGAGTTGGGTGCGGGACACGATGGCCATCTTTATTCACAATGGCCGTGGAAGGGTTGAAGCAACCGACTGGGAATTCAATGCCTGGGCCAAGTATCCGAATTTCTCGCGAGACAATGCGGTGCCGCAATTTGCCGCCTCAGCACTTGGCGTCAAGCGTCATGAAGCGCTCTGGAAGAAGCGCCGGATTGTGCTTGAAGGTGGCTCGATTGAAGTTAATGGTAAAGGTCTGATGTTGACCACCGAGGAGTGCCTGCTGAGCGATGTGCAGGCCAGAAACCCTGGGCTCAGTCGTGAGGAGATCGAAGCCATCTTTGCCAAATATCTTGGAATTGAGCGGACGCTCTGGTTGAAGCACGGCATCGTTGGCGACGACACGCATGGCCACATCGATGATCTCGCCCGATTTACCGATGAGCAGACCATCGTAATCGTCGAAGAACGAGACAAGAGTGATGCCAACCATGAGCCGCTTAAAGAGAACATCGCTCTGCTTAAGATGATCGCTAAAGGCATGCGCGTGGTGACGCTGCCGATGCCCGAACCAGTCTGGTTTGACGGGCAACGCTTGCCAGCCAGCTATGCCAATTTCTACGTGGCAAACAGTATCGTACTGGCACCTGTCTTCAATGACGCAAATGACCGGGAAGCAATCAATACGCTGGCAAAGCTCTTTCCCACTCGAAGCATCGTTCCGATCTATTGCCGGGATCTCGTACTGGGACTGGGAACACTGCACTGCATGACACAGCAAGAACCTCTTACAATGAAGGTTTAGCGCTGAGGAAGTAAAAAGTTGTTACAGAAGAAGCTTAGAGAAGAAGAAGCGGCGATGAAGAAGTTGATTCACGAGATCAACGAGATCGACGACGAAAAAAATATGGTGGGGCGCTATGTTCTCACTATTTTCGCCGTTGTATTCATTCTTGCTGGCATCCTGCTGGTTGTTGTCATCCTGGGCGGATCAGGCCGTCAATAAGCTAGCCTCGGCCAATGAGCCGGGCCTTGCTCAGTTCTGCTTTGTCGTTTGAATCCAGGCCGTACGAACGTTCCAATTGCTGCCACTGAGCGATTGCTTCGCCCTGAATCTTTGCTGCTTCTGGAGCGCGTTTTGCAGCTACGAGTGCGGATGCGTTGGTTGCCAGAGCGCGTGCCAAAAGCCTGCGAAGCGACTGATTGCCTTCTTGCTTAACAAGACTCTGCCGCGCTAATTCTATGGCTCGATTGGATTCCTCAAGCGCAGGTTCAGCAGTGCTTGATTTCACATGAACTCTTGCCATGTGAACCAGCGTGTCGGCCAGACAAGCACGCAAATCCTGGTTGTTGTCCTCAAGAAGCATGGCTTTCTCGAGCATGTGGCGAGATACATCATAGACTTGAATGGCCCATGAAGATTGCTTTGAAAGCTCAATAGCCTCACCAAGTGCGATCATGGACTGGGATAAATTTGTGAGCGTACTGCTCCGCCCAGCATCGGCACCCTGAGTCGCTTTTCGGAGGTTCCCGTAGTCTTTCTGGAAAACCGACTCGGAGGGTGAAGTGCCCAACTTCGACTCATAGAGGAGATTGGCCAGGGTGGTATTGGCTAACGCCGAGGCCCGGATGGTTTCGATGTTTGAAGAAGCAGCTTTTGAGAAGAGCTTCTGCCATTGCTGATTGACCTGCAACGCCTGTTTGTAGTCTCCATTCAGCGCCAGGAAGTAGATGTGACTTCGTGCTGCAAGTGAATATTCGAGAGTCAAGTTATCAGAAAACGGCCCGCGATCGAGAACTAAAGCGCTGAGTTCGAAGGCACGCCTACTGGACTGCAATGCTTGTTTTGGTTGGGTACCTTTACCCTCAACTTCAGACAAACCGACGTAGACCTGCGACAGTGAACGCTGGAGATCAGGCTGGTTTCGAGCTTCTTCATAGGTCGAATTCAAAAGAGCCGTCGCCAACTGTAATGGAGTCTTTTCGACCGGCGCTGAGAACGGCTTCTGGGCTTGCGTGGCCCCAGCCTCGACGCTGCCAGATGTGTATTTCTTTATGCCGAAACCAGTGGCGGTCAAGAGCGCAAAGCCTAAAGCGGCAGCTACCCAGCGGTAGCGGCCTTGTTGAAGGATTGCTGACACAAAACTTCCCTGTTTGGGGCTTTCCTTGACTTCTACTTTGAGGTGGCGGCCCTGAAGATAGTTGTCAATCTCGATGACAATGCTGGCCAAATCGGAGTAGCGATCGGCTGGGCTCTTGGCCAGCATTTTCTGCAGGATCTGGTTCAGCACATCCTCCAGACCGGCAATTTTGGCTGGAACCTTGTCTGAGATGGCGCTGGCCAACTCGACCAGGGACTCCTCAGAGCGCCCAAAGGGAGTGCTACCCGAGAGCATCTGATAGAAGATCACACCGAGCGAGTAAATGTCGCCGAAGAGCTGGTCGCCTTGACCCTTCAGTTTTTCAGGCGAAAAGTAAAGGATTTCTTTGGGCGCAATGCCTGGGTTTAAGACGAAGCCGGGTTTGTTTGCCGCCAGGGCCAAGATGCGCGGAACTGCAAAACCGGCCAGTTGGATCGATTCAGTCACTCCGAGCAGGATATGCGCAGGGTGAAAGTTGCCGTGAGGAACGTTTCGCGAATGCGCATTGTCAACATTAAGGAGCAGGCTTCGGAAAAGCTCAACGATAGAACGAGTGTTCAGGTCGCGGGCAGTTTCGAGAATCGGAGTTCCAACTACAAATTCGGAGACGATGTAGGGATGGTTAAGATCGTCAAGGCCAGCATCGTATATGCGGCAAAGACTTTCGGCAGACAGTGCGTCAACGCGCTTAAGCTCTTCACGAAAGTTCTGGATTGCTGGGCCTTCATCAAAAGCGATTGGACCCAGATGGAGAATCGCGACTGGGTGATCGGCGTCATCGACACTTCGGACAAGGTAATCGGTTGAGCTTGAGTTTGAACCGAGCCAGCGCAGGGGCACCCAGCCGCCAATGTCTGAAGGAATGTTTTTGCAGGTGGCACCAAGATCCCCCAACTGAACCAAACGGCTAGCCAAAGAATGAGTCCGTTCGTCGTCACCGAACCACTTGGCTAACTGGAGTTTTCGTTTTGTGGGAGGAAACGCGAGGATGTCATCCAAAACCGTCTCGATGTTTTGCCATTGGTTAGTAGTCATTGAATAAATACCCTGCCTTGTCTTAGGTTTGAGTGTAAGGTGAATGAGTTTTTAACGTGAGAGGGTGTTTGCTTAAGTGATACCGGAAAACACCTTAGCCCAGTTCATCCAGTACCAAGACTTCCAATCTAGTCGTGGACTTCCTGACGCACAGTTGAAGCAATATTGTTTAGTCCTTGGAAGCAATATCTTTCATGCTTTCTATGCTTTACATCTGTAAACGGTTCAATTTAAGAACTAGCCCGGCGTCGATGTAGAACTAACTGGAGTGGAGTACTAAGCCTAAGAAGCAGTCCAAATGAAGCGATAGGAATACTTAGAACCTTAGCGCATCGCTTTAGGGGGGGGAGTTTCAGCTTTTAGATCACAGATTCCAGATATACTCAAGAGATGAAATTCCGTGCGTTAGCGCTCCTCTTTGCAAGCATTTCCTGTTTTGCTGCCGATCTCAATGGGGTCTGGACTCTGAACTCAAAAGACGGAGATGGTAATCCAGTCAAAAGTGAACTCACAATCCGGGACCAAGCTGGGACGTTGAAGTCCAAAGACGGAAATCGTGAGATCCAGTCGATGAAGCGGCAAGGCGACACAGTAACTTTCGAAGTTCCATGGGGAGACGGGATCATCCTGGTGCAACTGGAGGCCAACGGGGACACGCTCAAAGGAGTTTGGAAGGCTGGCGAAAATGAAGGGCCCATCAATGGCACAAGGGCTGCGGCAACGGCACTGACCGGCTTATGGAAGCTCACTGCGGAGCGGCCAAACGGTGCCAAGACCAATCTCGACCTTGAGATCAAATCGGAAACGGCAGCGATCCTGCGCACTCCCGAGGGTCAGGCGATTCCGCTGGAGCAAATTGCTATCACGGCCGAACAGATCAGCTTTACGGTAGCCTTGCCTCAAGGAAATATCAAACTTCAACTGAAATACGATGGCAGTGTGTTGAAGGGAACCTGGGCGACGCCGGATTCCATTACTGGCCCTGTCGAAGGTCGCCGCTAAGCCGGGCACCACGTTCGAAGTAATCAGCAGCAGTACCTTTGCTGAGAGCGCCACGAAGGCCTTCCAATTCGGCAATCAAGCCTGCGAGAGCTCCGTCAACATTAGCTGAATTGGTTTCGAGAATGTCCTGCCAAAGATCAAAGCTCGACAATGCCAGACGCGTCATGTCCCTTAAACCTGGGCCTGATACTGCGGTTGCATTTTTGTCCGACAGATAACTCCCCAGAGCGGTTGAGAGAAGTTGCGGTAAATGCGAACTGAGCGCCACCATGCGGTCATGCTCTTCCGGGCCGAGAAAGACGGGTTTGCCGCCGACCGCCTCGACGATGGCAATTAGGGCTTCATTTGGATCAGTGAGAACCCAGGGACGGCCCTCAAAGAGTTCGGCTGTGGCTGCTTCCGGGCCGCGCAGTTCTTTCCCAGCCATTGGGTGGCCACCGACAAACTTTGCGCGGGTCAGAAATTTTGCACCAGCAGCGCAGATCTCGGCCTTTGTACTGCCTACATCCGTGACAAGGGTGCCTGGTCGAAGGTGCTGATCGAGTTGCTCGATCAGGGACAAGATCCGCTTCACAGGTTGGGCCAGCAACACAAGATCCGCTGTTGGCAGAGCTTCTTTTAAAGTCATGGCAGCATCAACTGCACCCACCGCGATGGCTTTCTCAACAACCGCTGGGGAACTAACACCGACCACCCAGTCGAAGAGCTTGGCGCGTTTGACAGCCAAGCCGAAGCTCGACCCAAGCAAGCCCGTCCCGACAATTACAACCGTGCGCATTATTCTTGCAGCCGTCTCATCTCAAGCATTACAGCAGTATAGATTCGTTCGATTGCGTCGTTGGACAAGGGCCCTTGATTGCGGGCACCCATCCCTTCAATCACAGCGCGCTCGCGGCTCAGCTCAACGACAGGAAGACCGGCAGCCCGCTTGGTGGCACCAATCTCCAAGGCGACACTAGCCCGTTCATTGAGCATCTCGAGAATACGCGAATCGATCGAATCGATTTGACTGCGGAATCCCTTCAGCTTTTCAACCGCCTCATCGACGCCCACTCAGCGCCCCCTGCTTCAGATCTCTTGCCATGCGCTCTATCGTATCCAACACTTCGCGGCCCGGCGTGGTTTCGATGGCGCGAACAAAGGCACTGCCGACGACAACGCCATCAGCCACGCTACCGACTTCAGCGGCTTGCGATGCGCTTGAAATTCCAAAACCAACGCCCAGTGGCAGCGACGTAAACCGGCGGAGCTTCTCTACAAGGGGGCCAACCGAAGATGACACCTGCGCCTGTTCGCCAGTTACGCCTGTCCGCGAGACAACGTAAACGAAGCCAGAGCAATATTTCGCAACGAGTTCCAGCCTTCGATCGGTGCTGGTTGGCGCCACCAGAAATACAGTATCGAGGCCAACACCCTGCACTGCAGCGACGAAGGATTCGGCTTCTTCCACGCTCAAGTCGGTAAGCAGGAAACCATCGATCCCAACCTCTTTGGCACGCGCTGCCAGCTTATCGAAACCGTAGCGCATGACAGGATTCAGGTATGTAAAGAGAACGATCGGGATCTCACTGTGCTTGCGTATCTCGTAAGCAATTTCGAGAACCTTCTCAACTGTCATACCCGTCGCAAGAGCACGTTCGCTTGCTCTCATGATCACAGGACCGTCAGCGATCGGATCGCTGAAGGGAACACCAAGTTCGATCACGTCGGCACCACCGCGCTCAAGAGCCGCGACGATTTCGACAGTCATCCCGGGGCTTGGATCTCCAGCCGTCACATAGGCAATCAATGCAGGCTCATTCTTGGCCTGCAACTCATTAAAACGCTGGCTGATGCGAGTCAGAATCAAGCTCCTTGAGGTTTTCGCGATAGATATCGATGTCTTTGTCGCCACGGCCACTGAGGTTGACGAGAATAATCTCGTGGGGGGACATCTGCGGGGCGCGGACGAGTGCTTCAGCCACGGCGTGGGCACTCTCCATGGCAGGGATCAGGCCTTCCATGGTCGATAATTCGACGGCGGCCTTCAGTGCGGTTGCGTCATCACAATCGACGTATTCGGCTCGACCGATGTCGTGCAAGTGCGCGTGTTCAGGGCCGATCAATGCGTAATCGAGGCCAGCCGAAATGGAGTGCGTCAGGGCAACCTGGCCGTCATTATCCTGCAGGAGGTAGCTATAGGCGCCATGAAGTACACCTGGCGCACCGCCGCTAAAGCGAGCAGCATGTTCACCTGTTTTCTTGCCCTTGCCACCCGCTTCGACGCCAACCAGCTTTACGCTGAGATCAGGCACAAATGCGTGAAAGAGGCCAATCGCATTTGACCCGCCCCCGACACAGGCGATTGCCATGTCGGGCAGGCGGCCTTCCCGCTCTAGCATCTGTACACGCGATTGTGCCTGATCTCAGCGTAAAGCTGGTTGGCGTCGAAGCGGGTGGCAAGGGCAAGAA
>JBKJUN010000562.1:0-3036 GCA_046590555.1 Bryobacter sp.
TGACCCGGAGCCAGGTGAAAGCTGATCCCGTTTAGCACCGGCTTGGCAGCCCCAGGGTAACCAAAGTGCACATCTTCAAACCGAAAACCTTCGCGAATCGGATTGGGCACAGGCAACGGATTCTCAGCAACTGGCAGCGCCGGTTTGGTCTCGAAGAAATCAAAGAGATCCCGCACATAGAGCGCCTGCTCGGCGACACGGCTGATGTTCTGAAAAATCGAGCTCAGCAGACTGCGCGAATTCGAGAAAGCGCGAGTCAGAAAAATCAGGTCCCCAATCGTGATGGTCTTCGCAATTGCCTGCTGCAAGATATATACGAAGCTCGCATAGTAGGCCGTATTAGGCAGCAGTCCCCAGAGGTAGTTGACGGTCGCCCGGCGAATGGCCAGCTTTCGGTTCTCGGCATAGAATCGCTGAAACAACGCGTCAGCCCGGTCAATCAGATATCCAGAAAGCCCAAACAGCTTCACTTCCTTGGCAGTCGTATGGCTTGCCCCAAGCAGTCGCAAGTAGTCGATCTGCCGCCGCTCTGGCGTCCACCGGTACAGTAACGAGTACGCCATGGCCGCGAATCGCGATTCCGACCAGAAGACCGGGATCAAACTGACCACCAGACAGGCGAAAAAAAGCGGCGAGAACGCGATCACTGAAGCCGACATCGCCATCAGCGACAAAACCTGCTGCAGCAGACTTGCGACCAGAAAGAGCATCGAAAGCCGGTCGGTCGTCTGACGCCGGGCCCGGTCCAGTTTGTCCTGAAAGGTGGGATCTTCGAAAGTCACCAGATCCAGCGAGGCCGCATGTCTCATCAGTCGAAGCGTGATCTGATTGGTGAAAAGATCGGCTAGCAGCGAGTCGCAGAGGCCCATCAGACGGCCCAAAAGGTCGGTCAACAGCACCAGGGCTACCTCCATGGCCAAATAGCGCCAGACGAGCCCTGTCGCATTGCCTGAAACCACCTCGTCCACCAGCAACTTCGATACGTAAAGCAAAGCTACGGGCAGAAACGCCAGCAGCAGGCGGCAGGCCAGCGAAGTTGCGGCAAACAAAGGGCGAGTACGCCAGACCTCCATCAACAGTGGCGGCAGATGGCGCAACGCCTGGGCGCGTTCCCGCCAGGTTTTCAGCTCTTCTTCCGGCTTTGCAGGACGCATCTCCCCAGTCTAACTTGTTGACCAGCAACAAGAAAGCTCGCCATTTGGCGAGCTTTCTTGCTGATGTTCATTGGGAGAACTGATTCTAACGGGAATGAACCGTAAAAATCGTAGTGATTGGAGTTTATGGCCTTCAGAAGGCGAAGTCAACTTCTTTTCGACTGACTTATAAACTCTTTACAATCAATGAATTGCGGGCTATTTACGTTGCTTATGGGCTGTGGAAAACCTGTTCCCAGACGGTGGATGATCGCTCTAACGTGATGTTTGTGAAGGGGTTATTTAGATCCCTAGCGTCGTCATGCCGTCATCGTCCTTTTTGCCCGACCAGTGCCGTCCATAGGCACGAAAAAGTGCAAAAATTATTCCTAGTACGAGACACATGACTAGTAGTACCCCAGCAAGCTGAAAAACTCCGATCAAGAAATCGACCGGGTCGCCCTGCGCTTTTTCCGGCGCTTTGTCCATCGTGATGGCGGCCTTGTACTCGATCTGGCCCACCAGTGCCTGAGCAGTTTTGGGGTTTATCCCGGCCGGAAGCACCAGCGAGACGATCGGCCCAGACCGGTTAATGGCAGAATTCGGCACCTGCTTGAGAGCTTCAAACTGTTGCCGTGCGATCGCATGATTCGGGTAATGCAGCACTGCAAGCGTCGAATTCCCGTACTTGGCAATCTGTACTTCCGCCGCAAAATCAAAGCCAGCTGCCGCTACAGGAATCCTCGGCTCAAAAGCACGCAAAGATTCTGGACCTAAAAGTAAACGTTCTGAACCGGCCACGCGCCCCTTCCGGGGGAGATTTCCGAGTAGCGTTGGCGGAGCCGAGCGGTCTACCTTCAGGGTCGGGAAGAGAAATGCATCGAGAGCCCCACGAGGCGCGGTCCCCACCAGAGTTTCAAAGACATAATTCTGGTGTCGAAAGATCTTCTTGTCCGCTGCCTGCAGTGACTGCTCAAACGCCACCGCACCCGTAACGTCCTTCAGCCGGTGCACGGCAAGCGTAAAAGTTTTTGGCCCATTGGCATAGGTAGCAGCTTCAGATTCCGCCAGGCCAAATTCTTTGGCCACATTCGGATATTGGATCTCAGCTTTCGCCGGCTCGGTCCGCTTCCAGTCGTCAATCGACGGTGGAAGAATCGTTGCGATTAGAAAGAAAACCGGCGAGAGCATTACTTACCTACCGTGACAGACTTTGTATTTCTTGCCTGATCCACAAGGGCAGGGTTCGTTACGGCCAACCTTGACACCCTTGACGACAGGCTGCGGCTTCGAGGAGGAAGTAGAGTCGCCACCCACATACTGCAGGGCTTCGAGTTCCTTCTCCTTCTTGCGCTGGATGTTCTTGGTGAAGTCGGTGATGGAAGCAGCGGCTGCTGGCACCGGTGCCGGCTCGTCGCTCTCCACTTCATCTTCGTCATCCCCTACTTGGATGGGAGAAGAAGTGAGAATGTTCCCGTTTTCATCATAAGGTTGCAAGAAATACAGATAGCGCAGCGCTTCGTCTTCGATGCGGGCCATCATGTCCTGGAAGAGCGTGAAGCTTTCCTTCTTGTATTCGATCAGTGGATCTTTCTGCCCGTAACCGCGAAGGTAAATACCTTCTTTCAAGTGGTCCATCGACAGCAGATGGTCTTTCCACTGGTTGTCGATCACATTGAGCATGATCATGCGCTCGGTTTCACGCATCACATCGGGGCTGACGATGGCTTCCTTCTCGTCGTAGCGGGTATTAAGCAGGTCGATGACTTCCTGTTCAATCAACTCACGTCCGGAATTCTGCAGTTCAGCCCCATCCACTTTGACCCCAAACTGCGTGAGCACGTCGGATTCAAAGCCAGTCAGGTCCCACTGGTCGGCACGAGTACCTTCCGGCAGCCGCGCA
>JBKJUN010000656.1:0-2903 GCA_046590555.1 Bryobacter sp.
ACGCCTTCCTGTCGCAAGGCATGGAGATGCTCTTCCTCTTTGCCTACGCAATGGGCCGCCACTCCGCAGCAGCGCTGATCCACTTCACCTTCCTGCTAGCGCTCCCTATACTCTTGGCTACAACAGCAGGCCGCATCGGCTGGCTAGCCGGCCTCGCTGTTTTCCTGCTCCCAGTTGTAGGAATCGACGGCATCAGCGCCTACAACGATGTGGCCTTAGCCGTCACTCTATTCGCCACCTGGCAAGCAATTACTAAGTGGCGCGAAACACAAGAAAAAGCCTGGGTCAGCGCCGCAGCAATCCTTGCCGGTTTCGCCATGGCCCTTAAATTCACCGGCGTCATCGCAATCCTATTCCTCCTCCCCGCCTACCGCCTCTGGCCCCAACTGATACTCACGGCAATGAGCATCGCACCCTGGCTCATCAAGAGCTACCTATGGTCCGGAAATCCACTAGCGCCGTTCTACAACAACCTCTTCCCGAACCCCTGGTTCAACGTAGAATTTGAAACCGGCTACCGCTCTTTCCTCCGCCACTACGACCTTCCAAACATCCAGGAATGGGCAAGAGAAGTCTTTCTGGGCGGCCCTCGTCTCAGTGGAACATTAGGCCCCATCGGCCTTCTCTTCCCGCTAGCCCTGATAGGCTTCCGCAAACAAAAAAGCCTGATCATCGCCGCCGCAATCACGCTCATGATTTACCCGCTAAACATAGGCACAAGATTCCTGATCCCAGCCCTCCCCTTTCTATCGCTAGCCCTCTTCCAGACCTTCCCCAAACAAACCATTCCGGTCCCCATCCTGGCCGCAATCCTCGCGTGGCCCAGCGTCTTCGCGCTGTATTCATCACCCTATGCCTGGTTCCTCGAAAAAGCCCCCTGGAAAGCCGCCCTGCGAATCGAAACCGAAGACGGCTTCCTCGTTCGCAAGAGCGGCGGCTACGTAACAGCGCGAACGATTGAGACCTTCGTCCCGCAAGGAGAAACCGTCTTCGCCCTCTCCCCGATTCCAGAAAGCTACACCAGCCGCAACATCATCATTGCCTACCAATCCACCATTGGCCTCAAGCTCCAGCGCGCCCTCACCGCCCCCACCTACGATGACTACCAGGCCAAATTCATCTACACCTGCAAGAGTCCCAACCCAACGATTGCCAAGTCCACCAAAGATACCTGGAGCATCTCAGAAATAGAACCCCGCCCCCAATCGATCACCTGCAACAGAACTCCCTGGGACGCCCATCTGGCCAGCGATGGCAATCTAACAACAAGCTGGCGCACGTGGGCCCCGGCCCAGCAAGGCGACGCTTGCCTTCTCACCCCGTCCCAACCCTACAAGCTCTATGGCTCAGGCGACCAATGGGAAGTAGAACTCAAAGACTGCACCAGAGAAGTCCAACCGAGCCAGGCCGGGTACCGGACAGAAGCAAGAAAACTCTTCTTAAGCCAGAACATCAAGTACCTGGCGATAGACGCCCCCGACTACAACTCCAAAGACATGATCGACCACCCAGACCTCTGGGGCATCGACCTCGTAGCCCAGCGCGGCACCATGCGAATCTATTCTTGGAAACCTATCCCGAAATGACCCAATATTTCCTCGGCGTCGACGGAGGCCAATCCTCCACCACCGCCATCATCGGCGACGAACAAGGCCGCGTCCTCGGCATCGGCCGTGGCGGCCCCTGCAACCACATCAAAACGGGAGACGGTCGCGCCAAATTCGAAAACGCCATCCTCGGCGCGCTCCCCATCTCAGGCCTCCACTTCCGCGCCGCCTGCCTCGGCTTCAGCGGCGGCCCCAAAGACAAAGCCGACCTCGTCCGTGAAATGATCCACGCCGACGACTACAACATCACCAACGACGGCATCATCGCCCTCACCGGAGCAACCGGCGGAGCCCCCGGCATCATCGTCGTAGCCGGTACCGGCTCCATCTCCTACGGTCGCAACGCAACCGGCCAGACCGGTCGAGCCGGCGGCTGGGGCTACATCTACGGCGACGAAGGCGGCGGCTTCGATCTCACCAGAGAAGCCGTCCGAGCCGCCCTCCGCATGGAAGAACGCTGGGGCCCATCCACCACCCTCAGAGACAAACTCCTAAACGCGGTCGGCGTCGAAAGCGCCAACGACCTGATGCATCGCTTCTACACTACAGACTTCTCCAGGCCCCAAATCGCCAGCTACTCCAAACTGGTCGACGAAGCCGCCCGCGAAGGCGACCGTGTAGCAATCGAAATCCTCAACCGCGCCGCTCAGCAACTCGCGGGCTTCGCCGCCAGCGTCCGCCAGGCCCTCTTCGCCAAAAACGAGCCAGCCAATGTTTGTCCCGTCGGCAACGTCTACAAAAGCGAAATCCTGAGAACCCGCTTCGAGATGCTCATCGGCCTCGAAGAATCCAACACCTTCGCAGAACCCTTATACGGTCCAGCCTCCGGCGCATTGATCGAAGCATGGCAAATGGCAGGCATTACTCCCGACACCCGCTTCCTTCCCAGGGAAGAGAAGACGCAGTCAAGTTAAACTAGAGCTTCACCCATGGCAAAACTTTCGATCCGTGACCTCCAGCTCCAAGGCAAGACTGTCTTCATCCGCGTAGATTTCAACGTACCCCTGGCCGCAGGCGGTAAAGAAATCACCTCCGACAAGCGCATCCGCGCCAGCCTCCCCACCATCCAATACGCATTGGCTCAAGGTGCAGGAGTCATCCTCGCCAGCCACCTCGGCCGTCCCAAAGGCAAGCGCAACGAAGAGATGAGCCTCGCCCCTGTATCAGCCAAGCTCAGCGAACTCCTCAAGCTCCCGGTAGCTTTCGCCCAAGACTGCATCGGCGCAGAGGTCGAAGCCATGAAGCCCGCTCCAGGCAGCGTTCTCCTCCTCGAAAACCTCCGCTTCCACGCCGAAG
>JBKJUN010000842.1:0-5269 GCA_046590555.1 Bryobacter sp.
CTGATCGAGCGGGATGATTTTCTTTCGAGTGTCCAATCTTCTATTTCAGCAAGTCGAGGGCCTCTAGCGCTACTCGCTCTGGCGAAATCCTTGTCATGCAGCGGTGGTCGATTGGGCATTCGCGCAATTTGCAGGGTGAGCAATGGACTGGTTCGCGGACGATGCGGGCGAGTGGGCCGACGGGGCCGGTGCCAATATGATCGGTGCTGCCGAAGATCGTCACGCTGGGGGTGCCGACTGCGTAGGCGACGTGCATTGCGCCACTATCGTTGGTGAGCATGAGCTCGCAATTGCCGACGAGTTGGATGAATTCGCGCAGAGTGGTGCGGCCGGCGTAGTTGTCGACTTTGACACTGCGGGCTTTGAGGCCGGCTTCTACTATGGCGACGATATCTGCCTCAGCCGGGCTGCCGAAGAGCGCGACTCGCGAGCCACGGGCCAGAGCTACATTAGCAGCAGCTTCGGCGAATCGCTCGGAATACCAACGCTTGGCACTGCCGAATGCGGCCCCAGGGCTGATGCCAATTACGGGCTCGGGGTGACGTTCGATACCGTTGAGGCGGATGGGCGAGTCTGCGTCATAGCCGTCAATCCAGCCGGCGAGGCGCAGGAGTTCGAGGTAGTAGAAACGCTCGTGGCCGATCACAGGCACGGCGACCGGATGAGTGAGCAGGAGGCGGCGGCCATCGCGATTGTAGCCGGTGCGTTCGGGGATGCGGGCGAGGAAAGTGAAGGCCGCAGCCTCAAAGGCATTTTGCAAAAGGAGCGCTTTGTCGAAGCGGCCGCGCAGGGTCTTGGCCAAGGCGAGTTTGGCTGACCAACTTTCTTTTGGATAGACAATCACTTCGTCGCAGAAAGACTCTGAGGAATAAAGATCGGCCAGCCAGGGCAGGCCGAGGATTGCGATGTGGGCCGATGGATTTGCCGACCGCAGGGCGTGCAAAGCCGGGAGACACATGATGGCGTCTCCGAGCCAATTGGTTGCCCGAACGAGAATCCGCATAAAATCTATCTCATCATGTTAAACGCAGAACAGCTTGCCGATTTAGATCGCGATGGATTTTTGGTAGTGCCCGATGCGGTGCCGTCCGAGATGCTGGAAGCCTTGCGCGAACGCATTGAGGAGCTCTTCGAGGGCGAGGGGGAGCGTGCGGGGGGAGAGTTTAAGCAAGAGGCTGGGGCGAGGCGTTTGGCCAATTGTGTAGATAAGGGTGAGGTGTTTGAGGCAGCGATTCAGATTCCTGTGATCCTGGCGGCAAAAGCTCATATTCTGGGGCCCGACTTCAAGCTTTCGAGCCTTAATGTCAGATCGACCAACCCGATGAGTGAAGCGGATCAGCCTTTGCATGTCGATATGAACGGCATCCGCGATGAGCAGGGCTATTGGGTGGCGAATACGATTTTTATGCTCGATGACTTTACGCCAGAGAACGGAGCGACGCGGATAGTACCGGGTTCACACCTTCGGGGTAAGCGACCGCAGGAAGAGATGGCCGATCCGTTTGCTGCGCACCCGGATCAGATTTTGGTGACGGGCAAGGCGGGAACTCTGGTGATCTGCAATGCGCACACCTGGCATGGCGGGACTGCAAATCGGACGTCCAAACAGCGGCGAGCAATGCATGCGTTTTTCTGCCGGGCCGACAAGCCGCAGCAGCAATATCAGAAGAAGCTCTTGCGCTCGGAGACGCAGGCGAGCTTGAGCCCAGCCTTGCGAAAGCTGCTTGCCATCGACGACGCGCAGAACGATGTCTTGTCGGCTGAAGTATTAATTACGAGCGGTTTCCTGAAGTAGCCAGCTCGAACCAGAAGACTGAGCCCTGGCCTAAGGCGCTTTGCACGCCGATACGGCCGCCCATCAGTTCGACCAGTTTTTTGGAGATGGCAAGGCCAAGACCGGTGCCTCCAAATCGGCGCGTTGTGCTGCGGTCGGCTTGTTCGAACTCTTCAAAAATGCCTTGGAGTTTGGCCGCTTCAATTCCAATGCCTGTATCTTCGACAATGAAGCGGATCTGTTCGCCGTCGACCATTCCGACATTGACAGTCACCCCGCCGTGATCGGTAAATTTGAGGGCGTTGCTGATCAGATTGGACAAGACCTGCCGTACTCGGACAGGGTCTCCCAAGCAGAGTTGAGGAACTTCCTTACGGACTTGCAAGTGCCAATCGAGACCTTTGCTCTCGGCCTGCAATTGCAGGGGGCGGCAAGTTTCATTGAGGAGGTGACGCAGATCAAATTCGACAGATTCGATCGTGAGCTTACCGGCATTGATCTTGGACAAGTCGAGCAGATCGTTGACCAGCGTGAGCAAATGATTGCCACTTTGAGACATAATACCGACCAGTTCGCGCTGTTCCTCGTCGAGTGGGGTTCCGAGCATTAAGTCGGTTACACCGATGATCCCGTTGAGTGGCGTGCGGATTTCATGGCTCATGTTGGCGAGGAATTGGGTGCGGGCGCGTGAGGCCTCTTCGGCAGAGTCGCGGGCGTTGCGAAGATCGTCAGCCTGGGATTCGAGCTGGATCTGGGTCATCACCATTTTCTTCAGGTGGGTATTGGCATGCTTGGCTGCGATCCAAAGGAAAAGCCAGGTAATGCCGAAGATGAGGGCGCTGAACCAGCCGAAGCTATCGCGCACGATCAGGCACCAGACCACAAAGGGGATCATGCTGACGAGATTAAAAGCCTTGGCCAGAGAGAGGTCTGGGGCAAAGACGTTGCCGCCGAGGGCAGTCCAGCTGATGAGGCCAAAGAGGATCAGGTGGGAGAAGTCAGAACGTGGGCCAACGGCCAAGGCAAGACTGGATAGAAAGCTGACCAGCGCGGACAAAAGGAGACTTGAGACTCTGATCTCTTCGCGGACGGAACGCCAGTTGCTGGTAGCGGTAGCGGCACGATTGGCCGCGACCGTTCTCCAGATGGCTCCGAGCAGAACGAATAAAGTGCCCAACCAGAAGATCCAGAAATAAGAATCTGGGATTTCAACTTGCAGCGCAACGGCTGCGAGAAGCAGTGGATAAACGAATCCACCAAGCCTAACGCGAGAGCCAAGTTCGACTAGAAGCCGACGATCCAGCTCTTCAGTGGCAAAAGCCTTAAGCATGACTGTGCATGGATCTTAGCAGCAGTTGGGCGGGCCTCGGAGAATTCATTTGGAAAGCGGTGGCTGGGGTGTCTTGTTTTCATGCCGGGACCCGGCATCGCAATTGCCACTCATTCAAGTGGGAACGCCAAAGCGCGGGAGCACCCATCGCATTAGGATGAAGTAGCCGAGAAAGAACAAAAGCAGGCTGACGAGTTCGATCATGAAGGATCCTTGGAGCTTAGTCGATCCATCCTAAGCATAGTTGATGAGGCGAATGTTTTGAAACGCGTTGCCGTTCAGTGTGCTTTCGGCTACTCGGCAAATCTAGATTTTGGAGCTGCGCCACGAGGATGTTTAACTTATAGGCCCACCTCTTTTAGTCCAATCCGAAAGTTAAAATGGGTGAGCTCAAATGCCTCGGTCCGGTGTAATCCCTCTGCATCATAGAAGAAAAGTTGCTTTTCTTCGCCATCAATTAGCCACAAGTGGCCCACGCCCAGAGTGCGGTATTCCTCAAGCTTCTTCAGGGTTTCAGACAACCGGTCATCCGGCGAACTGATCTCAACTGCGACCAATGGAACGACCTGCGCGACTGCTCCACTCGGCTCTACATCGGCAAATAAACAGACGTCAGGGATCCGGTAAATACTTCCTGCCTCGATTTGCAATCGCAATTCTGTTGCTGGAAAAAGTCGATGAGTTTCGGCCAGCCTGAAGAAGAGGTGAGCAAGCAATGCCTGCAATCTGGAGTGCAAATAAGTTGGCATCGCGCGTTCCACCACTTCTCCATAAAAGTATTCGCAGTCGCTCCCTCCAAAGGTAGTCCTGAGGTAATCAGCCGACGCAACCAAGGAACGAGTTGCCATGTCCACAATCCTAGCGCAACCGGCCAAATGGCGACCTCGACCATCAGCTAGTAAGGCAAAACTAGGTCTTCGCTTCTGCCGCTGCTAAACTATAAGGGAAAATTACTATATATGGTTGACGCCGTACTCGCTAAAATCTTCGGCACCAAGCATGAGCGTGAAGTTAAACGCATCAAGCCCAAAGTCGAAGCGATCAATAATCTCGAAGCTGCCATGCGCCAGCTCACCGACGCTGAGCTGACAGCCAAAACAGCCGTATTCAAACAGCGCGTGTCAAATGGCGAAACCCTCGACGACCTTCTCGTCGAAGCATTTGCTGTCTGCCGGGAAGCCTCGCGCCGTGTGCTGAACATGCGGCACTTTGACGTCCAATTGATGGGCGGGGCCTTTCTGCACGAAGGTAAGATTGGCGAAATGAGGACTGGTGAAGGTAAGACGCTGGTGGCTACCCTTCCGGCTTACCTTAATGCCCTTGAAGGCAAGGGCGTCCATGTGATCACCGTCAACGACTATCTGGCCAAGCGCGACTCGGAATGGATGGGGCGCCTGCACTCCTTCCTCGGTCTCACTGTTGGCTGCATCATCCACGACATTACCGAACAGGACCGCCGCGCTGCCTACCAGGCCGATATTACCTACGGCACCAATAACGAATTTGGCTTTGATTACCTGCGCGACAACATGAAGTTTCGCCTGGAATCGTGCGTCCAGCGCGATCATAACTTCGCCATCATCGACGAAGTTGACTCGATCCTGATCGACGAAGCGCGCACGCCACTGATCATCTCAGGGCCCAGCGAAGAGTCCACCGACAAGTACTACCGCATCAACACGATTATTCCGAAGCTGGTGCGTGGCGAAGTGATCGTCGGTAAAGAGCCTGGTGAGAAGTACTTCACCGGCGACTACACCGTTGACGAGAAGCAGCGCAATGTTGCGCTCACCGAAGAGGGTGTGCACAAGGTTGAGCGGCTACTCAACTGTGGCAATCTCTATGACATCGAAAACATGGAACTGAACCATCATGTGCAGCAGGGGCTTCGCGCTACGGTTCTATATCAGCGCGATCGCGAGTATGTCGTCCAGAATGGCGAAGTGGTGATCGTCGATGAATTCACGGGACGATTGATGCCGGGCCGGCGCTGGTCAGACGGGCTGCATCAGGCCGTTGAAGCCAAAGAAGGCGTCAAGATTGAACGCGAGAATCAGACGCTCGCTACCGTTACTTTCCAGAATTTTTTCCGTATGTACAAGAAGTTGTCCGGAATGACCGGTACGGCTGACACGGAAGCGGCTGAGTTTGCTAAGACCTACAAG
>JBKJUN010000075.1:0-1776 GCA_046590555.1 Bryobacter sp.
CCAGCCTCCTGCCCGTTTTCAAAGGCAAAGACACCCTCGGGAAACGAACTCTCTACTGGGAGCACGAAGGCAACCGGGCCATCCGCCAGGGCCCCCACAAACTGGTCTCGAAATTCCCTGGCAACTGGGAACTCTACGACATCACTGAAGACCGCACCGAATCAAAAGACCTCACTAAAGACAACCCGCAACTAGCCACAACCCTTGCCGCAAAATACCGGCAATGGGCCACCCGCGTAGGCGCCGAACCCTGGGACAAAGTGCAGGCAGCACCAAAAACACCTGCCCTGATAGACTAATAGATTAACAAGATGTTCCGCTTTGAAACTGCGGGCGAAAGCCACGGCGAGTGTTTGGTAGCTACAATTACCGGCCTTCCCTCGGGCGTCCCCATATCCCTCGAAAAAATCAATCATGAACTGTGGCGTCGCCAGCAGGGCTTTGGTCGTGGCGGTCGCATGAAGATTGAAACAGACACCGCCCATATTGTTTCGGGCGTCAGACACTCCATCACCATCGGCGCACCCATTGCCGTCATCGTGGCCAACAAAGACTGGAAGAACTGGACCGAGTCCATGCCGGTCGAAGACTACGAAGGCTCCTCTGAAAAGTTCAAAGAAGTAAAGCGCCCACGCCCCGGCCACGCCGACTTGATCGGCTGCATAAAGTACGATTTCAACGACGCCCGTTACATCCTCGAACGCGCCAGCGCCCGTGAAACTACTGCCCGCGTTGCTGTCGGCGCACTCGCCAAAGCCTACCTCGCAGAATTCGGCATCGAGATCTTGAGCCACGTTGTAGGCGTCGGTTCTGAAACGATGACCCACGAAGCCACTTGGGAAGAACTCAAAGAGCTCAGCAAGAAAGAAGCAGTCCTTCTCGGCTGCGTAGACCCTGAAACTGAGGTCCGCTTCAAGGCCGTAGTCGACGAAGCCTACCGCACTGGCGACACCGTCGGCGGCATCTTCGAAGTCCGCGCCCACGGCGTTCCCATCGGTCTCGGCTCACACATCACCTGGGATTCCCGCCTCGACGGCAAGCTCGCCCAGGCCATCGTCTCGATGCAGGCAGTCAAAGGTGTCGAAGTCGGCTACTCACTCGACGGCGCCCGCGCCTTCGGCTCCAAAGTCCAGGACACTATCCACTACAACAAAGAAGACCGCGCCTTCTTTCGCGGTGCCAACCGCGCCGGTGGTCTTGAAGGCGGCATCACCAATGGCCAGGACATCATCGTCCGCGGTCACCTCAAGCCCATCTCTACCCTGCGCCGCCCTCTCGAAAGCGTAGACCTGCCCACCCGCGATTCCGCCCTCGCCGCTTATGAGCGCTCCGACGTAGCCGTTATACCGGCTGCTGGCGTAATCGGTGAAGCCATGGTCGCCCTCGTCCTCGCCCAAGCCATGATCGAAAAGTTCGGCGGCGATTCGCTCCGCGAAGCCAAAAGGAACTTCGACAATTACCAAACCCAAGTCCGGGACTTCTAGATGATTTACAAGATCGTAAAATACGGCAACCCGGTCCTCGAAGAAAAGTGCGACCCTATCGACCACAGCGAATTTGGCTCGAAAGACCTAAAACAATTAGTGGCCGACATGTTTGACACCATGTACTCGGCCAAAGGCGTTGGCCTCGCCGCTCCACAGATCGGCATCAAAAAACGCCTCACCGTAATCGACCCCTCTGCCGGGGACAACCCCAGTGAGCGAGTAGTCCTCATCAACCCCGAGATCGTCCACAAAGAAGGCAAGATCACCGAAGAAGAAGGTTGCCTCTCGA
>JBKJUN010000376.1:0-2133 GCA_046590555.1 Bryobacter sp.
CGCTTGGCCAGTGCGAGGTACTGGCTGTCGGTGCGTTCCTTTTTGTCGAAGGGCTTGATGAAATCCATGACGGTGGTTGAGGCGAGCGAGTTGAGTGCGGCACTGAGGTTGCTCATGGCTGCGGCGAGGATGGCGGCGATGACGAGGCCGCTGATGCCGTGGGGGAGGAAATCCCAGATGAATTTCGGGTAGATGCGGTCTGGCGGGCTGGGCGGGGCGAGTTTGGCGTCCGAGTAGTAGACCCAAAGCATAAGGCCGATAACGAGGAAAAGTGCGAACTGGAAGAGGATGACGAACCAGCTTGAGAAGAGGGCGAGGCGGGCGTCCTTCTCATTTTTGGCTGAAAGGAGGCGCTGCACCATGAGCTGTTCGGTGCCGTGACTGGCTGTGGTGAGGAAGCAGCCCCCGAAGAAGCCGGCCCAGAAGGTGTAGGTTTTGGCAAAGAATTCTGGAGTGAACGAAAACGCAAAATCGAAGACCTGGAACTTATTTGCCTCGTTCGCCATCTGAACAACATGATCCCAACCACCGGGAATTTGTTGGAGGATGACGAATAGGCTCAGGATGGCACCGGCGACGTAGAGGAACATCTGCACAACGTCGGTCCAGATAACGGCGGTCATTCCGCCTTCGAAGGTGTAGAAGAGAGTGAGGCAGACGATGATGAGTTCTGAGATAAATTCTCCGGTGCCGAGCACAATGGAGACGACGATCGAGATGGCGAAGACCCGGACACCTTCGGCGAGGGCTCGAAGGCCGAGGAACGAGCCTGCAGTGAGTTTGCGAATATTAGGACCGAAACGGTGGAGCATGAGCTCATAGGCGGTGAACATTTCACCCTTGAAGTATTGAGGCAAGAAGAGGCCACTGATGATAATACGAGCGAGGAGGTATCCAAAAACAACTTGAAGAAAACCGAAATTGCCATTAAAGCTGAGCGCTGGAGTACCGATGACGGTGAGCGTGGAGGTCTCTGCCGATACGATGGAAAAGCCGATTGCCCACCACGGGGCGCTTCGGCCGCCGAGAAAATAATCCTTGAGGGTTTTCTGACTATCGCGGAAGCGATAGCCAAAGATTGTGATTCCGATGAGGTAGGTGACGATCACCCCGTAGTCAAGCCAGCGCATTTGAATGATCCTAGCAGCAAAATGCGAAAGCAGTTCTGTTATACTCCCCAAAGATCCGTGCACGCTGAATCTGGCCGTGTTGACCATGGGGCAGCGTGGTTCATGGAAACCAAAAAAACTAGTTTTGTATCGTTTTTCTCAGGAGGCCGGGTCCAGTGAAATTATTCACTCAATCCTTTCGTAAGATCGTCCTTGGCGGCGTAGTCGCAAGCATGCTCTTGTCGACCGGAACACTTTATTCACAAGCAGCTAAGGAATGGAAAGATCAGGCAGAGTACGACTTGTACTTGCAGATCTCCAAAGCCACTGCGCCTGATCAGCAACTTCAATTGTTGAACCAGTGGAAAGAGAAGTATCCAGAGTCGAGCTACAAGTTCGAACGAGCGCAGACTTATTTGCTCATTTACAACAAGAAGAACGACGCGGCTGGAGTTTATTCTGCGTCCAAGGATTTGCTTGTACTTGATCCAAAAAATTTCCAGGCACTATATTTTCTGACATTGCTCACTGTGACGATGAACAAGAATGATGCAGCGGGGCTAGATACGGGTATCAAGTCTGCAAATGGTTTGATCGCTGGCCTCGATGCGACCTATGACCCGGGGAAGAAGCCTGCCGGCACGACCGACGCTCAGTGGAAGCAGCAGCGTGGGGACATTGAAACACAGGCACTAAAGACGCTCGGATGGGTGGAATGGCAGAAGAAGAATTTCAAGGAAGCAGAGAAGTATTTCGCCAAGGCGCTGGAACTCAGCCCTGGCACTGCAGAGATCAGTTCGTTTCTCGGCACTGTAATTGTCATGCAAAAGGATCCGAAGCGGCAGGCTGAAGCAATGTGGCACTTTGCCCGTGCGGGCCACCTGGATGGACCCGGTACATTGAACCCAACGGGGAAGTCTCAGATGGCCGGTTATTTCGGTCGCGTCTTCACCAGCTACGCCGGTGACGACAAGAAGGAAATGAACGAGATCATCGAAAAGGCAAAGGCCTCGGTGATGCCTCC
>JBKJUN010000481.1:0-2881 GCA_046590555.1 Bryobacter sp.
GCCCGTCTTCAACGCTGTGCCGAACGCCAAAAGTAAACTCATTCACCGTTCGGTTCGAAAGAATCCGAGCCCAGTTCATCACGATCCCATCATCGGTGAATGTATATTTTTGCTGAATCAGGCCCCAGTTTGACGAGCCGGCCGCAACGGCATAGCCAATCGAATCTGCAAACCAGGTCGACCCTCGAAAGTTTACTGCGTCTTTCGAAGTTGGCCGCAAGTCAATTCGAAATAGATGCTGGTTTCGGGGCTGATTCACTGCCTCCTGAAATTGGTAGTTAAAGTTGCCACCGGTGATGGCCCGGTTCAACTGGTTCGGTAGCGGAAAGATGTTCAACATCGCTCGCCCGTTCGCGCTCAACCGGCTGGCCGGAATCACATTATTCGGGAAATTGGCATTCGCCTGTGGGTCACGAATCGGGATGATCCGATTGCTCAAATCTATTGTCTGTGAAAAGTCGCCGGCTCGCTCCAGCGCGGTTGGTACCGTCACCTGACGTACCGCTTGCGGGTTCTTCACCCAGCTTTTCTCGAACGAGTAGAAGAAGAACGCCTTTTCCTTCAGCCCTTTCCCCAAAGGTATCGGACCGCCAAGCGTGGCACCGAGAGTGCTGTACCGGTAAATTGGCCGCAACACCCCATTGCGATTGTTGAAAAAGTCATTTGCATTCCAGCTTTCATGCCGTTTGAACCAATACGCGGTCCCATGATATTCGCGCGATCCAGACTTCGTCACAATGTTGATAGAACTCCCTCCGTTGCGTCCATACTCAGCCTGGTAGTTGTTCATCAGCACTTTCACTTCGCCGATTGCATCCATGTTGATGGGGCTCGAAAAAGTACCGGGGCTGCCAAGATCATTCCCCGTCACACCGTCTACTTGCAAGCTATTCCAGTTGCTGCGCGTCCCCTGTATGTTGGGCGACTGCGTGCCGAAACTCCCGCCCAGAAACTCGGTGTCGGTTTGCTGTGCAACGCCGGGCAAGATTCGTAACATCGAAACTACATCACGTCCACGAATCGAGACTTGCTCCAACTGTCGCGTACTAATCAACGCCGAGTGCTCAGTCGAACTGGTTTGCACCGTCACTGCCTGCGCCTCAATGGTTACCGACTCGGAGACCGAGCCAATCGTGAGCGCCAGATTTCCGACACTCAATCTTTCCGCCGCGCTCAGCGAGTTCCCAGTCTTCTTGAGAGGCTTGAAACCACTCACTTCGACAGCCACGGTGTAGCTGCCCGGCTGCAGCGCCGGAAACAGAAAGTCACCTGTCTCATTCGTAGTTGTCGAGCGTTCCCCACCCGTTCGTTCACTAATCAGTTTCACTGTTGCGGCTGGGATCACATTCCCGGTTGAGTCCACTACACTTCCCGAAATCGATCCAGAAATAGTCTGTGCGGACACGGTCAGAGCACTTGTGAGAAGGAAGGCCAACAAAATTCGATGCATTGACCACAGAGTTTATCCCAAATTTATGAATCGATCATCAAGCTCAGTAAACCTCCGCCAAACGACTTTCCCTGTGCATCGGAAAGCAAGCTCAGCGTCCCCCCCCCCATCAACGCCTCACGGCAAACAAAATTCAAAGCGTGGATATTGGGCAACTCGTAGCGCACTACTTCTCCGAGGATTCTTTCGGTGAAATGAGCCTTCACACGCGCTGCCGTTACCTCACGCAGCAGCACCGCATAATCCTCAGCGCGATAAGCAATCACCCCGATGTTTACCAGATCGCCTTTGTCGCCCGACCGCGCGTGTGCGATGCTTCCCAGCTTGATCTTCATCCCAACACCTCCACTCGAGTCACCACGGCTTCGCGAGGCAATAGCGCCGGCCAGTACGCCACCACTTGGTGAGCCTTCGGCCTCCCATCGCCATAGCCTGTAGCCCCAGGCGGCCCATTCAACACCAGCGGAATCATCTCGCGAGTCCATCGCTCCACCGGGCCCCGTTCTTTAGCCCGCACCGCCATCCGCAACATCGCCCACTCCTCCCCAAACACTTCAGTCACCGCTCGATCAAATTTCAGACCCAACAATTCACACCGCTCATTCACAATCGCCGCCCCTCGTCGCGCCTTCTTACCTGCCATCGGAGGCCCATAAACAAGTGTCCCCGCCGCCTTCCAGCCCCAGTGATACGCGATGCTCGCCTTCAACATCTCTGGCCTCGGCAAGCCATGCGCACCAGTCACCCTCACTCGATCCACCCCGTCCTCGACCAGGGTCACACTTGTAAAGTCCGCGATCACGTCAGGGGTGTAGTAGGCCCGCGGATCCCCAACCTCGTACACCAATTGTTCCTTCACACTCCCAAGCGACACACGTCCCCCAGACCCAACATGCTTCGTTATCACAAATGTCCCATCCGCCTCGGCCTCGACAATCGGATACCCAATTCGCGCAAGATCCGGAATCGTCTGCCAGTCCGCCAGGCAGTTTCCACCGGTGCACTGAGCCCCGCACTCCACAATGTGCCCGGCCGTGATCCCCGCCGCCAGTAAATCCCAATCCATCTCCCTCCACCCAAACTCAAAGATCATCGGTGCCAGCACCAGCGCCGCATCCGCACACCGCCCCGTCACCACAACATCTGCCCCAGTCTTTAACGCCTCAGCCAGCGGGAAAGCACCAATGTAAGCGTTAGCGCTCAACACATGCTCGCGTACGCTCGTCAGTGCCTCACCCGTATCGATGTTCAGCAGCGGAAACTCATCCACGCGATCAAGGATGTCGTCCCCCAGTACGACAGCAACTTTCAACTGAGGACAACGCCGCCGAATCTCTTCAGCACAGCTAAGCGGATTCACTCCATGCGCATTCGCAATCACCTTCACTGCACTCGACTGAATTCGCTGCATCAACGCCGGAAAATCCCGCG
>JBKJUN010000718.1:0-1749 GCA_046590555.1 Bryobacter sp.
CTTCGAGGCCTGATCCTGGATCGCAGTCCGAATCTGATAAGCCCCTGGCCCTGGAATCTCCATCTCCATTTCCTGTGCCAACCCAGACTTCATCACCTTCGCATAACCGTCCCCCCGCACTCGAACTTCATGAGACTTCGATACCTGCCTAACAGGTTGCCCACTCTGATTGAATAGCACTACCAATTGGTCAATCACGGCAAGCCGCCACGCCTCCTGATTCTTGTCTGCAACCTCAGCCTTGACTTCGCGAAATGAGAAGGCAGATGGGTCGATATGCACCAATGTTCGCAACAGAGGGTTTCCCGCCATATCACTCAAAAAGATGGGCGTCATCTGGATCGGCAATTCCACAGCTTGAAACGGTGAAGTCATCGCGCTCACGATTGGCGATTCAGGCTTGTCGGTCTCATCAGCAACCCCATAAAATCCACGTCGGTAGCGAATCCTAAGCCCAGAGCCCTTCATCTTGACATTCAACTTCTGAAACTTCGGCCCGTCCTTTGATTTCTCAAAAGTCGCATCATCTGGTTGGAAGGCCAGCAAATAATAACTCTCCTGATCTTCCAGTGCTGCAGTCAAAGCTGCTGAAATGTCGTTCGTGTTTCGGTAGAACACCCCACCCGTTTCCTCGGCCAGTATCTGCATTCCATCTTGCGATTGGTTGAAATCCATCTGGCGCTGCTGCATCTGCCCCATGGCCCGGCGAGCATTACCGGATGGTGCATCCGCTGCCGTCATGCCTGTGTATACCAGTCCCCTTGGATCAATTGTGTAAAGAACCACGCCAGACCGGTTCGACGCATCAATCAGCTTCTGAACCGCAACCAGCGTCCTCTCGCGAGACCCGCCCATAGCCCCAGGCATCTGCATCATCCCGGCGCTCATGCCAGAGTTGGTCATCGCCCTTGGTGCATCATAAAGCTGCATACTCTCTGAAAACAAAATCAACGACTTCCGCCCCGGCAACTCCCTCAATCCATTCACGACAAACTGAACGGAATTCAGCATAGTCGAGGTCACCATATCCTGCCTCTGCCGGTCATTGATTTCATCCCTCAAACGCTGTTCCATTGCCATTGCCGCAAGCGTCGGATCCCCCGAATCCTCCATGGGATTGTTCGTAACGGGGGCCAGGGAATCCACTGAATTGATACTGCGAAACTTGGTTGCCTCAATCTGCGCCAGCAGTTGTCGTTTGTCGGTTGTGAACTGCTGCAAGACACCCAGGCCAGTGGAGGTACGAAACAACGCAACCAGGTCGCCCGGCTGAATATTCTTCTCGACAAAATCCTTCATTGCACTGCGAGCATAATGACTGCTTACAAACGAAAGGCTCAAGTCATCTACCAGTAGCGCAATCGTACGTCGCACGTCTTGCGGGCGAAGTTTCTTGCTGGCTGTTGGCAACGCGGTCGCCACCGCTGCATCCACAGCCGTCACCCGCTGCCCAGCTACCCAAAGCGCACTCTTCAGAACCTGTCGCTTCCCTTCCCGCGTTACTTCAAAGTCATCGACAGTCAGATTTGGCACATGCTTGCCAGCCCGATCCAGCACGGTCACATCAATCTGAATCAGATTGACATTTACACGAATAGTGCTGTCCTGTGCGTATAAAAGCGAGGCTGCAATCAACAATCCGGGAAACTTCATAGCGCGATTGTATGCCCAGGAAGTGGTGCCACCACTTGAACTTCCTTAAGATCACCAATCAAATCGATCAGTGCCTGAGGTGTCCCCGTAAGTGCA
>JBKJUN010000742.1:0-3476 GCA_046590555.1 Bryobacter sp.
TCCGCCAGCAGTCTCTGGGTCATCGTGGATCTGGCTAGCCGCAAGCCGGTCCGAATCCCGGAATCTATCATCGCTCTCTGCCACGACCCCGGCTACACCATCCCGGCTCTCGAGGAAGCGAATCTCACCAGACCAGACACCGCAGACCTCCAACAAATCTACCGAGCCTACTGGAGCGACGCCGATCAGAACGAACATGTCAACAACGTAACCATGATCCGCTGGGCTGTCGACGCCTTGCCCCTCTCATTCCTCGAAGCCCACGAACTAGCCTCAGCCGAAGCCCACTATCGCGCCGAAGTCAGCATCGGCGATGAAGTAACAGTTCTCACCCAAAGGAACGGCCTCAACTTCAAACAGGAAATTGTAAAGCAGAACACCCTCATAGCCCTCGTCCACAGCACTTGGCGCGTCTCAGATCCCCCGCTTGTCGCCCCATAGCAGCACATGCAGACGCGGTGAATAGCGATACCCACGCGATTTGCAAAGCTCCGCAATCCACACCGATCGCTCGTTCAATGTCTCTCTATCGCGACCCTCAGGCATCAACAAAACCTTACCCGGCTCAGCCCTCAACTGCTCCACCAACGGATCAATCTCACCGAGATCTTCGGGGCTGGCAACAACAAACTTCAGTTGGTAATCGCAATGATCCATCAACCTCCGCAGCACCTCTGGCTGCATGCGCAACTTGTCATGCTGAATCGACCAATAGGGGTCCTGCTGCGGCGTCGAGTTCGACAGCTTCGGCGAAATACTCATCAAATCGCAAGGCACCGGCCGAAACACCGTCCCAGCAGTTTCGATGGTGATGTGATGCCCCAACCGGCGCAACTCAGTACAAAGCCCAACCGATTCCTCAAACAGCATCGGCTCCCCGCCCGTAAGCACCATATGGCGAGCCGGATATTGTCGCACCGCCTCAAGAATGGAATCAATAGTCTGGTCAGTACCTTCAGGCTTCCAACTCGTATAAGGCGTATCGCACCACGTGCAACGCAAGTTGCATCCCGACGTACGAATGAACACGCTCGACACTCCCGCAAGAATGCCCTCGCCTTGAATCGAATGAAAAATCTCGCTAATCTTCATCGCGTCTGGTACTCCAACGGGTCGCTCAACCCAGCTTCGGCAAAACCCTTCAATCGCAATTGGCAAGCATCACAATCACCGCAAGGCCTCCCCTCGCCATCCGGGTCATAGCAGGTAAACGTAAGTCCAAAATCAACACCCAGCTCCTGCGCAAGCCGCGTGATCTCAGCCTTCGACATCTGAATCAACGGCGTATGAATCTTCAACTGCGTCGTCCCTTCCACCCCGCTACGAGTTGCTAAATCTGCCATCTTCGTAAATGCTTCGATGTACTCAGGCCGGCAATCCGGATAGCCGGAATAATCAATCGCATTCACACCGATAAAGATATCTGCTGCCCCCAGCACCTCAGCCCACGCCAGCGCAAGCGAAAGAAAAATCGTATTGCGGGCAGGCACATAAGTCACCGGGATGCCATGCCCCATCTCGTCCCCACTACGCGCTTTCGGCACATCAATATCCGCCGTCAGCGCAGATCCGCCAAAAGCCCTCAAGTCCAGCTTGATGATCTTGTGCTCTGCCGCACCAAGACTCGCCGCCACCCGCTGTGCCGCCTCTAGTTCAAACAAATGGCGCTGCCCGTAATCAAAGCTCAGGGCGTAGCAAGTGAATCCCTCGCGACGGGCATAAGCAAGACAAGTTGAGGAATCGAGCCCTCCCGAGAGCAGACAAACAGCAGGCTTCATGCGCGAACATCCTTTGGATAAGTCAGAGTCAAAAAGAATCCAATCACCGGAAAGATCACCAGCGAAAGCAGAACATTGTGCAGGCCAATCACGTCCGATACTTTGCCGATGATCGGGATGAACAAAAATCCAGCCATCCCCCACGCAAAGCCCATCATCAACGCAGAAACCGTCCCGGCCTGACCAGGAGCCAACTCCTGCCCCATCACCACATTGACCGGAATCGTAAACAGTAGAACCAGCCCACCCAGCGCAAGACTCGCCAGCGAAATCCAACCCGAGCTGAAAAAGAAGGTCAGCAGAAACGGAACCGACCCAATCATCGAAACCAGAATCGTCGCTCGGCCCCCAAACCGGTTTGCGATGTTGCCACCGAGAAAGCCACCCAGCGCCCCACACGCGAGATAAAGACTCAACGCCTGGCTCGCTCCAATCACCGAGAACCCGCGCTCCCGAGTCAGATAAAGCGGCAAAAACTGAGTGAAAGAAATCTGCACAATCGAGCGAATAAAAACCAGGAAGTAAAGGATCGTCAGCGGTCGCCATACAGCCTTAAGCGGAGCAAGATCAAACCGCTTTTTCGTTGCAGTCATCCCCGCTGGCAGCGCCGGCAAAAAGCACAACAGCATCACCGTTACAAGCACGCCCGGTATCCCGCCATACCAACTCTTCTCAAAACCAAATCGCTCGATGATCCACGCAAAATAAGTAGGCCCCAGCGCCAGCCCCGAAGTTCCAGAGCAAATAAACACCGCCATCCAGAAAGGCTTATTCCCCACAATCCCTTGTGTTGCCCGCGCACTCGCCTGTGGATGAAAGCTCGAAATCCCAAGCCCGCCAATCACAGCCATACTGATCACAATCGTGTAGCTGGGCGCCAGCCCAATCATCGACACCCCAATTCCAGCCACCATCGGTGCCAGCGTCGTAAACAATTGTGAATGCAGTTTGTCTGAAAAATAACCGAAACCCGGCTGCGTCACAGAGTTCGCAAACACATAGATTCCGGCCAAAAAGCCAGCCTCGGTCAGGTTGATTCCCATCTTCGAGGCAAGGTGCGGTTGAAAGGCCGCCAGCGCCGAACTGTAGACATCAATGAAAAAATGTCCAACGCAGAGTAAGATTAGGGAGAAATAAATTCTACGATCGGTAGTGTCCAAATCGGGTTGCGAAATGGCTAAAGAATAACTGCCAGAGCTCATGAAGGGGATACTTTTAGTATAGATGGCGATATTGATAGGGATTCATCCCGTAAAAGAAGCACTGGTTGCGGGCAGACCCCTCGACCGCGTATTGGTTGCCAAAGGTGCAGGCGGCCCAAAGATCCAGGAAATTGTCGACCTCTGCCGTCAGCGCAAAGTCACGGTTCGATTTGAACCTCGCGAAGCATTGGATCGAAATGCCGGCGGAAACTCTAACCACCAGGGCATTGTGGCTATCGGCGCAGAAAAAGAATACGAAGAATTCGACAACGTTGTTGGCAGCGATCTGATCATTGTCCTCGATGGCGTAGAAGATCCCCACAACCTCGGCGCAATCCTCCGCAGCGCTTCTGCCGCCGGCGCAGGTGCAGTCGTGATTCCAGAACGCCGCGCCGTTGGCGTCACCGAAACGGTAGCCAAGGCCGCCGCCGGTGCCCTTGAGCACATGAAGATTGTCCGAGTCACAAACATTGCCCAGTCGATTGAAAAGTTCAAA
>JBKJUN010000784.1:0-2826 GCA_046590555.1 Bryobacter sp.
AAACCCTCCCCAAAGGCGGCGACCTCCATCACCACGCCACTCTAAGCTTTTATGCCCATAACGTTCTAGAGGCAGCCATCAATGTGCAAAAGCTAGGTTACCGTTACTACACAAGAACCAGCTTTCATCCCTGCCCTGATAACGAGAATGGCCCGATCATTCTCTTCCAAAACATCAGCGCTCCTACGCTAGCCAAGCTATCGCCTTGCCGGCAAACCGACTACATTCCCCTCGACTCCCTAAACCCGGAACAGAAGAAGGCCTGGCTCTCGGCCCACATCCTCGACGAGCCCGGAGAAAATCGCAATGAGTTCTTTGAAGAAATCGTAGTCCGGCTCACCCCTCTGTCTCGCAACCCGCATCTCTTCGCCGAGCTCTTTGCCCAAAACCTCAAGCTCTTTGCCGCCGAAGGACTCCGTTACGTAGAGGGCCAATGGGGACCCTTCCTCAACGAGAAACCCGATGGCAGCGGCTACACACCCGACGAAGCCATCGCGATCGTCCAAGCCCGCCTGAAGCAACCAGACGTTGTGGCCACCGGAGTCGCCTATCGCTTTCAGGTCACCATCATCCGCTTCCGCCCCGACATTGAGCAACAGATCCTAAACCTGCATGAATTCGTTTCCCGGCATAGCGACCTCTTTGTAGGAATAAATGCCGCAGGGCGCGAAGACAACGACAAAGGCCACGCCCTTCGAATGCTCAAGTACTTCCGCCAAGCCCGCCGCCGTCACGGCAACATCCAACTCAGTATCCACGCAGGAGAAAAAGACTCGCCCGGCCCTGAGGTTCGCAACACCCTTCTGCTTGGTGCCACCCGCATCGGCCACGGCATCAATCTAATCGACGACCCCGACACGATGCTACTCATGCGCCACAACCGCTATCTGGTCGAGATCAACCTGATTTCTAACCGTCTCCTCGACTACGTCCCAAACTTGATCGAGCACCCCTTCCCTGAATACCTGCGCTTCGGCATTCCAGTCTGCCTCAACACAGACGACCGTGGCAGTTGGGATTCCAATATGACCGACGAGTACATGCATGCCGTCAAACTCTTCCGGCTCTCGTGGGAAGAAGTAAGGACGCTAGGGCGTAACAGTCTCAACTACTCCTTTGCCCAAGCCGAGCTCAAGCAAACAATGCTAGCCAGCTACGAAAAAGCACTTCAAGACTTTGAGAAGCGCTTTGACACAACCGATTGGGGCAAGTTCCTTGACGCGATGCAACCAGCTACCAGCGGCTATGCCAGACGAAACCTCTTGAAATAAATGGCCACCCCGCAGACGACACCGCGATTGGAGCTGAAGATACGCAGCCCATGGGAGAAGTCCTCTGCCTGGGCGCGGGTAATCACCGACGGGAGTCTCGAGTTGGAGCTATATGATTTCAGCCCGCAGGCACAGTCCAGTTTGGGTGGGGATGTAGCCTGGATTTGGACGGTAGAAGCAAAAGACATGCCTCAGTTACTGACCCTGCTCCCAAGTCAAGCCTGCGAAAGCGATGAAGCCCTGCTAACCACGCTGATTCTAAGCTTCATGGACGTTCACGCGATTCGCGACTGGATCCGTCAGAAACAGATTCCCTTACGCGAAGACTTCGATTCCAGCGCCTAGTCAGCAGCCAGCTTCAAGGCTTCGCGGATCAGGATCTCACCCGTTTTTTCACCCAGAGAAACCCTCGACACATAACGGTAAGCCGCAAAGCTCTGATAGTCCACCTCGGTCAGGATATAACCAAAGGCATCGTTGGTGAGGCCAAATACAAACTGATGCTCGCCCTTCATCTTGCGCTTGAGGTAGAAGCCAATATTCGGCAGCGCCTCGCCCGGTATCGTGAGGATCCGCGCATTCCCCAATTTCAGAAAATTGATCTGCGTAACAATCGTCCGATCCGCCCCATGCGGATAGCGCAGAGGCGAATGCTGAACCACTTGCCACAACTCTTCACTTTCCACCGGGAACTTCACTCTAGCTGACCGGCACAACAGCTCAGGCGTCCTCTGCCAGGCAGCAGCCGATAGCAGGCGAAGCGATTCCTCAGCCAGCAATCCACCAATGCGTTCACACTCGCTCCAGGTGCGCGAATCCTTCCAGTAAGCCCGAGCAGCATCTCGAGGCGGAAGATTCAAGTCACGGTTGTCAGCCGTCACCATTCCACCCTGTGCCCCATTCATAAAGATCGCGACGCCACCCTGCCGCTTCTCAACAGTGTCACAAAGCGGCCCCACCAGATCGGGACTCAGAATTCCCTGCCCGCTACCGATCACCTCCGGGTGAATGGCATAATTCACTAAAGTAGCAATCGTAGCCCCACCCGGCTTACGCAATTCAAACGCACTTACGCGGCGGTCATAAAGGTCTGGCGCGTAGTAATTGTAAGCAATCTTACCTTTAGCTTCCCCTGATGCCACACGCAATTCGGCCGCCTGTAATTGGTCAATTGCTTCATTAAGTGCAGCCGCAATCTGCTTCACTACAAAGTCCATGTATTCAAGCGACCCCGTATGCCCGCCCTTACCGTCCGGGAAGGCATAAGAATCAGGAGCACTATGCGTATGAGTAGCTCCAATCATGATCTGCGAAGGCGCAATACGAGGAACAAGCGCTCGAGCCCGGTCCCCCAGCACTGCCGGAAAGCCAATCAGATCGACACAAGCGATGCCAACGATCTCAACACCCGAACGCATCACAATAGCCCGCGCCGTAAGCTCTCCAAGCTTTGACTTCACCGGCGAAGGCGCACCCATCCCTCCACTAACAGGCAAAAGTGGATCGGGACTAATAATGCGCTTGGCAGCCCCCGCCTCAAATCCGCCTTGAGCCT
>JBKJUN010000927.1:0-12352 GCA_046590555.1 Bryobacter sp.
GGATTGAGAAGTTGAGGACGAGATAGACGTTGAGGACGACTATGTCCCAACAGAGGAGCGAGGAAGGCCAGTTGAAGAGACCAATGACGGGCATCATGTGCCAGAGACGGGCGGGACCGCCGACGTCGACGACGACAAACCAGATGGCCATGATGAGAGCGGAGACAGCCATGGCTTCGCCGATGAGGACGGCGCGGGCGAAGTCATAATCTTTGAGCACGTAGGTGGGCATGACGAGGATTACGGCTGCGGCGGCGACGCCGACGAGGAAGGTGAAGTTGGAGATATAAAAGCCCCAACTGACGTGGTCGTGCATGCCGGTAACGATAAGGCCTTCGCGCATCTGGACGGAGTAGGCCCAAGTGCCGAGGAGCATGAAGAAGGTGAGGACGGCCATCCAGAGGTGGTAGCGGAGCGAACCGTGGATGACCTCTTCAATGCCATCGACAAGAAACTGTTGCCAAGGTGGGCGAATTATTGGTTTTAGCATTGTGAGTTAATCCATGAAGTACCAGAATTTAGGTTCGGTGCCCAAGTCTTCTTTGAGCCGAAAGACCTTCTTGTTGGCGAGGACCCAGCGGATTTCGGAGGCGGGATCGAGGAGGTTGCCGAAGATGCGAGCGCCTGTAGGGCAGGCTTCGACGCAGGCAGGCTGGCTGCCTTCGCGGGAGCGCTGGATGCAGAAGGTGCATTTCTCGACGACGCCTTTTTTGCGCAGGCGATTGCCGAGGTAGTGTTGTTTGGAGTTGAACTCGTCTTCGGGGACGACGGGATCTGCCCAGTTGAAGCGGCGCGCGTCATAGGGGCAGGCGGCCATGCAGTAGCGGCAACCGATGCACCAGTTGTAATCGACTACGACGATGCCATCGGGCTCCATCCAGGTGGCCTTGACGGGGCAGACGTCGACACAGGGGGGATTCTGGCAGTGGAAGCACTGGGTGCCCATATAGAAGTGTCCGGCAGCGGGGACTTCGTGGAAGAAATCATCCTGGGCGTGTTCGAAATTGATCTGGCCGTTTTCGTGTTCGTGAATGCGGATATAGGCCATGCCTGACTTACGATCCTGATTGTTTTCTTTCTGGCAGGCCTTGACGCAATCCATGTAGCCACGGCATTTGGAGATGTTGAAGGCGTAGCCGTAGAGGACGTCTTTTCGTGCGTCTGAGGTGGCGACGTTGATGGATTGCCCGGTCTTGATCTGGTGGAGGCGCTCGAGGCGTTCCACCGTTTGGTGCTTTTCGTCGTCGGTCATGAGCTTAAAGTTACCCTGGAAGTATTCGTTCCAGTTGAGAGAGGCTTCTTCGCGGCTGGCATCGGAGGCAAAGGGAGAGCAGGAGGTTTCGAGCCAGCCGAGACCGAGGGCGAGAGAGGTGGCAACGGTTTGGACGGCGGTGCGGCGGTCCATGGGTTTGGTGAGGATTTGAACCAGTCCCGAAGAAGAGTTATTCATGTGTAGTGGCTCCTGATTTGGTGGGGGCGGAGACGGAAGGCCAGCGGGACTTCATGTGCGGGGAGTGAGGATCGTGGCAACCGCTGCAGTTCTGAATAACGCGTGGAGGGGCCCATCCGCCGAGGCGCTTGCCGTGGGCACCGCCGGTCCAGTCGTTGAACTGACGTGAATGGCACTGGGCGCAGAGCTGGTAGCTGTGATCGAATTCGACAGGATCGCCGCGGAGGGTACGGAGGGAATCGGTGTTGGTGTTGGTTTGGTGGCAGGAGTCGCAGGCGAGGATGGTGGCGGGAGCGTGTTTGAGGTTGATCTCCCAATGGGCTGCCTTCTTGCCGGCGGCGGCGGCGGATTGCCGGACCTGGGCCAGGGGACGATCGTGACAACGGGAGCAGGGGAAGCGCTCGAGCTGGGCGGTGCGGGCGGCGACGTCGAATTTGCCGGATCCGGCGACGGGAACGCGGACGAGGCCGGTGAGGTTGGACTCAGAGGAGAGGCCGGCGTTGGGGTTGGGGCTGGTGGCGTGGCGGGCCAGATCGAGGACCGGACGTCCTTGCGTGTCTGGCCGGTGCGGGCTAGTACCGCAGGAGGCTACGAAAATCAGGATGAGGATGAGTATTCGAGTCATGGGGTTCTCGATCATGGGCGGACGAAGACTTGTTGGGTGTCTCGGGAGACGTGGCATTGGCGACAGTTCTGGCGCTCTGGATGGTTGGTGCGGATCTCTTTGACGGCAGCTGGGCCGCCATGGCAGGCAGCGCAATTGGTTCGGTAGTCGAGAGAGTGAGGGACAGGGGGAGGGCCGCCGGGTAAAGCGGCTTCAGGGAGAGCGGGCCTCGAAGCGGGAACAAATTCGGTGGAGCGAAAGGTGGATTTTTCAGTTGCGGGAACATGGCAGGAGAGGCAGTTGTGCCACTGGGGGTGAGGAGTTACTGGAGTATAGGCAGAGAAGGCGGGGACGAAGCCACCCTTCATGTGACAGCCGTTGCAGCTCTTGCCGCCGATGCTTCGTTTGTCGAGGAGTGGGTGAGGAATAATTGGAGGAGCGCCGGGAAAAGCGCGGCGAGAGTAGAAGAGGGCGAGGTCGCGCCTGGAAGGCGGAGTTGTATCTTCTTCAGGGCCGGCGAGGGCGGCGGTTGCATCGTTAAACATGCCTGCTTCTTTGAGGAGGACCGGGGTTTCGAGATCGCGGGCCGGGAGGAGCGTTGCGGTTGTGCGCTCGGCGATGAGGTTATTGCCGAGGACATAGATCGTGGCACCCATCAGGAGTGTGGCCAGGCTGATCTGGATGCGGCGGGATTGGTCTGGTTCCATTTAAACCTTCTCTACTTTTACGGCGCATTTCTTGTAGTCGGGCTCCTTTGAGATGGGGCAGAAGGAGTCGAGTGTGAGTTCGTTGATCAAGAGAGACTCATCAAAGAAAGGGACGAAGACCTGGCCTTCGGCCGGGCGGCCACGACCGTCGATGAGCGCCGAGATAACGAGGGAGCCGCGGCGAGTGGTGAGGCGGATGGAATCGCCGTTGCGGGCGTTGAGGCGCTTGGCGTCGGCGGGATGGAGTTCGACGTAGGCCTTGGGCATGGCCTGATGGAGGACGGATATGCGTCTGGTAAGGCTGCCGGTGTGCCAGTGTTCGACGACACGACCGGTGTTGAGCCAGAAGGGGTATTGCGCGTCGGGCGATTCTGCCGGCGGCTCATAGGGGCGGAACCAGAGCCAGGCGCGTTGGTCGGGCTTGCCGTAGAAGTTGTGGTCTGGGCCGGAGGCAGCGGGATCGTACTTGGAGTGGTAGCGCCACTTGGTTTCTTTGCCGTTGACGAAGGGCCAGATGACTCCTGGGCGTTTGCGCAGTTCATCGTAGGAAGCCATTTCATGACCGGGGCCGTGGTGGAACTGGCGGTATTCTTCCCAGATTTCCTGGATGTGGGTTTCTGGCTTGTAGGGGAACTCTTTGGTGAAGCCGAGGCGGCGAGCGACCTCGATGAGCTGCCAGGTGTCGCTCATGGCTTCGCCGGGCGGGTTGACCATCTGGTCCCATTGCTGGGTTCGGCGTTCGGAGTTGCCGAAGATACCTTCGCGTTCGATCCACATGGCGGAGGGGAGAATTACATCGGCGATGTCTGAGGTGGGAGTGGGGTAGACTTCGCTGACGACGATGAAGCGGCCCTCTTTTTGGGCGGCCTCACGGTAGCGTTTGAGCTTGGGCATGGAGACCATGGGGTTGGTGACCTGAATCCAGAGGAAGCGGATGTCGCCACGATCGAGAGCGCGGAACATTTCGACCGTGTGGTAGGTGGGCTTGGGGGAGATGCGCTCGACGGGGACCTTCCAGATTTTGGCGGCCAATTCGCGGTCTTTCTGATTGGTGACTTCGCCGTGGGGGAGGCGATTGGTGAGAGTACCGACTTCGCGGACGGTACCGCAGGCGCTGGGCTGGCCGGTGAGAGAGAAGGGGCTGTTGCCTGGGGTGGAAATTTTGCCGACCAGGAGGTGGACGTCGTAGATGAGATTGTTGACCCAGGTGCCGCGGGAGTGCTGATTGAAGCCCATGCACCAGTAGCTGACGATCTTTTTGTCAGGGTCGCCGTAGAGAGAGGCGAGAAAACGGATTTCTTTGGCTGGGACGCCGCTGAGGGCTTCAACTTTCTCGGGCGTGTAGTCTTCGAGGTGCTTTTTATATTGCTCAAAGGTGAGGGGCTTGGCTTCGTCGGTGAAGGCGGCTTTGTCTTCGAGACCGTAACCGATGTTGGTTTTGCCGGATTTGAAGGAGACGTGCCGTTCGAGGAAGCGCTGGTCGGCCCAGCCGTTGCGGATGATCTCGTAACAGATGGCGTTGAGGAGGGCGAGGTCGGTTTGAGGCTTGAAGAGCATGACCTTGTCGGCGGCCATGCTGGTGCGGGTCCAGCGGGTGGTGAGGTCGATGATCTTGATTTCTGGACGGGCGAGACGGCGTTCGAGCATGCGGGAGAAGAGGACGGGATGCATCTCGGCCATGTTATTGCCCCAGAGAACAAAGACGTCGGCGTGATCGATGTCCTCGTAGCAGCCCATGGGTTCGTCGAGGCCGAAGGTGGTCATCATACCGGTGACAGCACTAGCCATGCAGAGGCGGGCGTTACCTTCGACGTTGTTGGTGCCGATGCAGCCTTTGAAAAATTTGGAGGCAACATAGCCGTCGGGGATGGTCCATTGACCGGAACCGTAGATGGCGACAGAGTCTTTGCCCGTGGCGGCGATGGTGGATTTGAGATTGGCGGCAACGAGATCGAGAGCTTCTTTGACTGAGACGGGAGTGAGTTTGCCGTCTTTGCGGACGTAGGCGGTTTTGAAGCGGTCTGCGCCATAAAGGGCCATGACGGAGTGGTAGCCTTTGACGCAGCAGAGACCCTTGTTGACGGGCGAAGCAGGATCGCCTTTAACGGCGACAGCCCGGTCGTTCTCAACACCAATCAGGAGGCCGCAACCGGTACCGCAGAAGCGGCAGGGGGCTTTTTTCCACGCCAGTGATTTGGAAGTGGAGGTGGAAGGAGGGGCACCAAAGATCACGCCGGGCATGAGGGCTTCAGCAGCGCCGATAGCAGAGGTAGTGGCGAGTTGCTTGAGCAGATCGCGGCGATTCAGCATTGGGTTGTGGCTCCTTTGGAAATCGAAATCAGATCGTCGTCTGCGGTGAAGGCAGAGACGAGGGTGAGGGAAATGAGTGATGGCAACTGTTCGATGCTGAGGCGCAATTCGGACTCGCTGTCTTCAGACGAGGTATCTGTGATCACGATAAGGGCGTCACGGTTTTCGGCGGGCAGCACGGTGCAGCCGGGGAGGCTCTCTATGTGCGCGGCAAGTTGGTGCGCGGTATTGAGTGAGGAGTGTGCGAGATAACTTTTGATAGGCATAGGCGACTCAGAATCGATAGGACAGATCGAGGTATGCGAAGTTGGCATGGTTGCTTGCTGTGTAGATTGCTTCGATGGTGCGCAGGCCCTGGGCATGGCCGAAGTAGGCGCTGAGGGTGGCGTGGGGGTTGAGGTTCCAATCGCAGCTCAGGTCGTAGAGGTTGGCCAGAGTAGGACGACCGGAGGAGACCGGGCTGGGCCTGCCAACATAGCCGAAGGTCCAGGGTTGGAAGGCGCCTCCGCCCTGAAGCCATTGGTCGGCACCGGAGGCGAGACGGAGGGCGTGGAATTCGGATTTAAGGGTGACCGTTTTGGATGAGCGGATGGTGACTGATGTGTGGATGTCTTCGCTGTTCATGAGGTTGAAGAAGGGGATGCGGGCGAAGGGACGCGGGGTAGGCAGGATCTGAAAGAAGGTGCCGTGGCGCTGGTCGTTGGGGTTGCCGTCACCGGTGCCGTAGAAATAGCCTGCACGGAACCAGGGTTTGAGTTTGGGAGCAACAGGAGGCTGCCAACCGAGCTCTGTTGCGATGGCAGCGGCCAAATGATTGAGGGTGCCCCAACGGCCTTGCTGTCCAACGCCCCAGAGGAGGAGGTCGACAGTGCCTGAGGATTTGGTTGGAATGGCGTGGAGGAGGTGTCCACCATAGGAGCCAATGCGGATGTTGGCAAGATCGTTACGGCGGAGAGCGAGGGGGCGGTTGTCGGTTTTGAGGACGTGGCGCCAGTCGTGATAATAGATGCTGAAGAGACGCCAATCGGTATTGCCTTCAGCGCGATTGACCGAGAGGTAGGCAAAGCCGGTGCGGAGAGGGCCCCAGCCATCCACCTGAAAGACGCCACGAGTGGGGAGTGCACCGAGGAAGTGAATGGCGACTTTGCGGTTTGAAACGAAATGGAAGCCATCAAGGCTGCGACCGACGTGGGTCCAACCGAAGTTGCCGATGAGTCGCTGGGCGATTCGGTCACGCTTGAGTGCGGTGAGAGTCAGGTTTTTGGAGTTCAGTTCGGTGCCGTCGTTGAATTCGAAGCGACCCAATTTCAGGCTGTTGCGGTTGTCTCCGCCCAGATTCTTAAAGCGGAGGTTGCCCTGCTTGAGGAAGACAAATGCGTTGTTACTGTTGCGATGATTGGCGGTGAAGTAGTTTGCCCCGAGGCCGAGTGCGCCAGCGCTGCCGGGGGCAATGGCGTTATTGGGGAGACCAAGCAGAATGGCGGCGGCGAACTCGACTTGCCAATCGAGAGCTTTGCGAGATTGTAAGAAGGAGAGGCGGGCAAAGGTGCCGGAGAAAGCGTATTGGTTGTCACCCTGGCCATTTGAGAACCAATCCCAGGATTCGACCCTGGTCCGGACGGAGCCCTGAACTGCGACAGAGCCGAGATGAGCTTGCGCGAAGAGATTGGCACCAGCCAGGCAGAGGAAGAACAAGGCAAGCGTGATGGCGCGCCGACCGATCATTTCGCGACGGACTTCCTCCTGGGTGGCGATTGGTATGCGGAGTTTTGCGAGAGGGAAAACGATGGACTCCTCTACCGCTATATGCGTCCGGTAGAGCTCTTTGAGTTGAGTAACGCGTTGGTTGTAGGTGTCACGTTGGGATGGTTCGAGAACACGATTTTCGATCCAGGCTCGACCGAGTTGATCGACTTCTTTGTGCCAATGATCGGCGGTTTGGTGATCGGATTCGAGGGCGGCAAGTTCGGGCAATGTTTCTCCAAGGGCGCGGAGCCTGGGGAAGAGGGAAGACTCCTCATCGGCAGTGTGCTTTGGAGCCATCTCGACGAAGAAGCTGAGGGCACGGCTCAGAGCCTTTTGTTGTTCGTCGTTGAGGAAGTCAGGCCATGCGGAGGAAGATGCGAGCACCTCGAGGGCAGCCTCGATGCGGCGGTGGCAGTCGGTTAAGAGGCCAAGGGGCTCTGAGGAAGGAAGAGGGGCACCGATGGAGATCACGATTTGGTCCCTTTCCACATAGAGAGGAGCATGACCATCGGCGTTGTGGCGGTAATGGCGTGGTTGAGACGGGGTGGCATGTAGACAAAGGCACCGGCAGTGAGTTCCTGAGTGGTTTCACCGAGGGTGACTAGAGCCGAGCCTTCGAGAATCTGAATGGTGGCGGGCATGGGAGCGGTGTGGGCGCTGAGTTCGTGTCCGGCGGAGAAGCCGAAGATGACAACTTTGAGGAACTCGTCGTTGTGGAGGGTGCGGCTGAGGATGCCCTGGGAAGGGATGTTGAGTTCTGCGAGGAGGCGGGTTGATACGAAGCTCATGGGATTGGGTCCTTAGGAAATTTGGGATGGGAAGTTGATATTGACGATTCTAGAAGCATGGAGTAGCATTAAGCTAATACAGACATGTTATATCCGCATTATCTAAATGTCAAATCCTCAAATCAAGAAATCTCAACGAGAGGCAAAGGTGAGGGGGTGATTCGGAAGCCACTGCAAAGGGAGCACGGGGCTTGGGGTTTGCTGTTGCAACCGTTTGCTGCAGGGATGATGATTGCAGGAACTTGGACGTGGTTCTATCTTCCGGCCTTAGGGTTGGCGCTATTTGGATTTCTACTGCGTGAGCCGTTGTTGGTTCTTGTGCGCCAAAAGTACATTTGGAGGCGGGAGACTGAAGAGACGCGGGTTGCCTCGCGATGGACGGTGGGCATGGCAACAGGCGCGGCGCTCTGTGCCGGAGCACTGGCTTGGGTCTATCCGCCAATGATCCTGGTGGCACTCTTAGCGGGCGGAATGGTGATGACAGCGGTGGCGATCGGGCTATCGCTCAAGAACCTGCAACGGTCGATGGCACTACAAATCGTGAGTGCCGTTGGGCTTAGTTCTACGGGATGGTTGGCTGTGCTGGCGGCCGGGAAGCAAGGTTCGCCGCAGGCCTGGATTTTGTGGGTCGTACTGTCTGCTCATGCGGTGGCTGCGATCCTGATCGTACACGCACGGCTGGAGATGAAGTCGCACAAGGAATCGGCGAGAAAAACGCTTGGGCTGGCGATCGGCCTGCAAGCAGTTGCGATTATCGCAGCGGTGGGGCTGTGCTGGATTGCTTCGCCGCTTTGGATACCGGTTGGCTTCTCCGCATTGGTAAACCTGATGGAACTGAGGCGGCTGCGGAATCCGCAAAGTCTGAGCGAACCCCTCAAGCAACTTGGCCTACGACTGCTCGGCGCATCCGTGGCGCACACCATCGTAACCGTCGGAAGCCTGTTGGTAAAGCACTTGAATTTCTGACCGAGTTTGCGGACGGCTTCTACTCCTACAAGGAAGAGGAGCAGTGCGATCCCCAGGAAGCAACTGGCGCTTCGAGATAGACAGAAGGAAGACTAGAGAATGAAAATCAGATTTCAAGGCAGCACTTTGCGATTGCGTTTGCGTCAAAGTGATGTGAAACAGTTGATGCTTCAAGGAGAGGTTCGAGAAGAAGTGCGATTTGGGGAATCGACGCTGGTTTACTCTCTGTTGCTTGACGATGAAGTTGGCGTGGCTCTTGCTGGTATTGTCGGCCATGAGGTCAGCGTTCGCTTGCCGCGATCATTGGGCGTGGCGTGGGCGAACGGCCCCGAAGTAAGCATCTCGTCCACTGGTGTTTTGCCGACAGTGCTGATTGAAAAAGACTTTGTGAGGACAGCGGTAGAAGAGAGGGACGACTTCGACCGCTTTACGAATCCGCGCACAGGTAGAAAGCCGCCGGAAAGGCCACAGGAAGCGCTGTCCTGAGTTTGCAACAATGGCAGACATAGGATATCTGTATTCTCAGAATTTAACTCATGCTTGGCAAAACGTCTATTTCCGCAATTCGATCCCTATTGTTGCTGGCACAGCAGCCCCCGAAGGCAGTTCTTTCTCCAAGACGAATGGCTGAGGTGCTTGGAGAATCTCCAACATACCTGGCCAAAGTAGTCAGACATCTGGTGAAGGTGGCCATCCTTGAAGCGGAGAAAGGAACCAAGGGCGGAGTTCGACTGCTGCAGCCTGCGGACAAAATTACACTTCTGGCGGTTATAGAAGCCTGCCAAGGTACGATAGTGCCGGATTATTGCCGCTCTCCACGCCCAGCGTTCAGTTCTTGCGGATTTCACCGAGCGGCTGAGGAATTGCACCGAGCGATCACTGGAGTTTTGCAGAACTGGACCTTGGCCGATTTGCTTGAGAAGCCTTCCGGGATTGGAGAAGGTGTTGGTGGATTGAGTTGCCTGATGTCGCAAGCGCTGCAGGGAATGAGCGGATCGGCAGGATCGGCACTGGTGCAGTTGGACAAGAGAACCTAGTGTGAAACGCATGGAGAAATGAAAACGGCGCCACCGTCGAGGTGGCGCCGTTTTCATGCTGGATTCTTAAAGGCGGCGCTTGGCGACCAGGGCGAGGCAGGCAAAGCCGACCAAGGCGTAAGTGGCGGGTTCGGGAACCTGACTTTCTAAGGCGGGGATAATTGGATCGTTGGGACGGAGAATGGTGTGGTTGTCGGTTTCGAAGCCAGTGGATGTGCCGTTGTTGTAGAACATCACTTGATCGAAGACGGTGCCCTGGGTAACGGTGAAGTTGAAAAAGGCATACTTTTCACCGGTGTTTTGACCGGTATTGGGATTGCCGCTGTAGGCGGAAGAAAGTGCGGAGAAAACCTGGCTGGTGGTGAAGGCCTGAACCAAATTGCCGTCGTTGAAGAAACGGAGTTCGTTCTTTTTATCGCCAGCCTGCCAGTTGAAGCCAAAGAAGTTAATGTCCTTGCCGAAATCGAGGGTGTAGGAAGTGGTTTGGCTTTGCGCACCGACGGCGATATAGCGTGATTGGTTGGCACCGCCCCAGTCGTTGGGGTTTGAGATTACAGCGCCCGGGCCGTATTGACCGATTTGTGAGGTGTAGGCACCAAGCGCACCTGTGGCGAGGAGGTTGAAGGATTCAGTAATCGTACCGGAGATTGAGCTCTGCTGCACTCCAGCATTTTCGACCGTGAAGACGATTCCGGCATGAGCGGAAGTGGCGGCCAGTAGCGTAAGAGCGAATGTCAATTTGTTTTGCATGAGTTGATCATCGCGGTTAGCAAGAACTGGAACCAGAACCGAAAATACTCAAACGAATGGAAAAAGTAAGGAATACCTCTCATGGGCCGGAGGGGAAATGACGGCATGAAATTGTTGGTTGGACTTGGGTTGACACGGGTAAAGCGGGGCGCGGGAGTGTCTTTGAATCTGCCGGTGCCGAAGCAGAAGTAGTTAATGGGTAAGCTTTTTCCAATCCTCTTCGTAGTAGCGAACGAGGGCCTGATCGTTGAGGCGGTTCACTTCCGCAGGCATGGGTTGCATGTCGATGGGGAAGTCAAAGAGGGTGGCGAGATTGGTTAGGGTGAGGAAGCGGAGGCCTGTTGGAAGGGCAGTTGGGGCTTGCCACTGGTTGCGGCCGGCGATGATGAAACCCCATTCGCCGAAGCTTGGCACGTAGACGTGGTAAGGGCGTGTTTGGAATCTGGCGGCCTTGAGAGTTTCTACAATGCACCAGTAAGATTGGCGGGCGAAGAGCGGACTGGTGCTTTGCACGACGAAGTAGCCGGACTCGGCAATGTGGTGGCCGAGGAGGCGATAGAAGGCGGTGGAGTATAGCTTGCCGAGTGAGAAGTTGGTAGGGTCTGGGAAGTCGATGATGACGGCGTCGAAGATTTCCTTTGACTGTTCGAGCCAGACGAAGGCGTCGGCGTTGATGACGCGCATGCGCTTGTCAGTAAGGGAGCCGCCGTTGAGTTGTTTAAGATAAGAGTGGGTGGCGAAGAGCTGGGTCATCTCGGGGTCGAGATCGACCAGAGTGAGGTGCTCGATGTTTCTGTACTTGAGGACTTCGCGAGCGGCAAGGCCGTCGCCACCGCCGAGAATCAGGACGTTTTTGGCATTGGGCAGGGCTGCGAGGACCGGGTGGACGAGACCTTCGTGGTAGCGGTACTCGTCGTTGGAGGCGAACTGCAGATGGGAACTGAGGTAAAGGCGGACGTCGTCTTTCCAGCGGGTGAGGACGATGCGCTGGTATTTGGTTTGACGGCTGAGGATGATGTCATCGGAATAAAGGTTGTCGTCGGCGGCGGCCATGATGAAGTCTGAGGCGAAGATACCACCGGTGAGGGCGGCGAGGACCAGGAAGGAGGCGGCGCGAAGACCGTTGTAACTTGGCAGTTGGGCCTTGAAAAGCCAGGTGGACCAGAGGGCGACGGCGGCGTTGACCATGCCGAAGAGGAGGGCTCCGCGGACCAGGCCGAGCTTGGGGACCAACACGAGGGGGAAGAGGAGTGAGGCACCGAGGGCTCCCAAGTAGTCAAAGGTGAGGACGTGGGCAACGAGATCGCGAAACTGGAAGCGATCTTTTAGGATGCGCATGAGGAGCGGGATTTCGAGGCCGACGAGGATGCCGACGATGACAACGAGCAAGTAAAGGATGAGGCGGAAAGCTTGTGTGTAGGCAAAGGCAAGGAAAAGGATCGAGCTTGAGAAGCCACCTACCAAGCCGACCATCAGTTCAATAGTGATGAAGCGTGCGACAAGGCCTTTGGAAATATAGCGGCTGAGCCAGCTACCGATGCCCATGGCGAAGAGGTAGCTGCCGATGACGGTAGAGAACTGAAGGATGCTATCGCCGAGCAGATAGCTGGCAAGGGTGCCCGCGATCAGCTCATAAATGAGGCCGCAGGCGGCAATCAGGAGTACAGATAGAAATAAGGCAACAGCCATCGCTTAGTGAACCGCAGCGGCGATGATGATGCAGACGCCAAGGCTCACGAAGCCAACCAGTATGGCGAGGGCCATGTTTTTACCTTCCACAATTTCGCCCCAAAGATGGTGAGGGGTAAGTCTGTCGGCGATGATAAAGCTGACAACAAAGATGACGATGCCAAGCATCGCGTAGATAAAAGCGTTCAGAAACGCTGCAGGGTGAAAGCCGTTCATAGTGTTTATTTGCCTCCGGTATAGCGGTGGTAGTTGGAATAGATGGATCGATAGGAACCGGGATTGTCTCGAACGCTGCGAGGAACGTT
>JBKJUN010000933.1:0-8442 GCA_046590555.1 Bryobacter sp.
CTCGATTGCGAAAAGACCGCCCTTGGCGAGGCGTAGCGTGCGGGTGCAGCGGCTGGCAAGGGCGGAACCTTGACAGCCTGGAAGCGGCGCTCGAGGGACCGATCCTTTTCAATCGACTTGCGGAATTCGGCCGGGGTGGTAGCGCCGATGCACTGGATTTCGCCACGGCTGAGGGCGGGCTTCAGAATGTTGGCAGCGTCGAGTGAGCCTTCGGCTGATCCCGCGCCAACCAGGGTGTGAAGTTCGTCGATGAAGATGATGGCGTTTTGATTTTCCGTCAGTTCCTTCATGATCGTCTTCAGGCGTTCTTCGAACTGGCCACGGTATTTGGTGCCGGCGACGATGAGCGAAAGGTCTAGCGCGAGGATGCGCTTGTCGGCGAGGAAGCTGGGGACTTCGCCGTCGGCGATGCGCTGTGCGAGGCCTTCTACGATGGCAGTCTTGCCAACGCCGGGCTCGCCGATCAGGACCGGGTTGTTCTTGGTGCGCCGACAGAGGATCTGGATGACGCGGTCGAGCTCGTGATCGCGGCCGATGAGCGGATCGAGTGTGCCGTCGAGGGCGACCTGAGTGAGGTCGCGGGAGAACTCATTGAGGAGGCTCGATTCTTTAGTGCGACTAGTGGCGACCTTTTCGCTGGAACTGCGGGCTATTTCTTCCCGGACCTGAGATAGACGCAGACCACGCTCATGCAGGAGCTCTGCGGCATAGCATTTTTCTTCACGAAGGATACCGAGCAGGAGATGCTCGGTGCCGATATGTTTGTGATTGAGCCGCTCTGCTTCTTCTGCACCGTAAGCGAGGACGCGCTTGCACTCGTGGCTGAGCGGGAGGTCGACCGAGGTGGAGACCTTTTCGCGAATGGTGGTGTGGGCTTCGATCTGCTTGCGGATCGACTCAATGGCGGCTTGCGAGCGCAGGAAGCGGTTGGCTAATGCCTTGTCTTCCCGCAAGAGCCCGAGCAGCAGGTGCTCAGTTTCAATATACGGACTGCCAAACTGGCTCGCCTCATAACGGGCGAAAAAGATGACGCGCCGTGCCTTTTCTGTATAACGCTCAAACATGGCTTTGTGCCTCCATTGTAACTTCTCTGAAAGGGGGGGGATTGGACTCGATTGCGAAAAGACCGCCCTTGGCGAGGCGTAGCGTGCGGGTGCAGCGGCTGGCAAGGGCGGAACTGTGGGTAACGATAACGCTAGTCAATTGGAATTGGGCCTGAAGACGCTCGAGCAAATCGAGGATTTGTGATGCCGTCTGTTCATCTAGATTCCCTGTAGGCTCGTCGGCTAGTAAATATTTGGGTTGGCCAACAAGTGCGCGGGCCAGGACAACACGTTGTTGCTCGCCACCGGAGAGTTCTCCAGCGCGGTGCTCGAAACGGGCAGCAAGGCCGACTTCGGTGAGCATCTTTTGGGCTTTAGGTTTGGCCGAGGATGGATCTTCGCCGCGAACCAGGAGCGGCATCATGACGTTTTCTAGTGCTGTGAATTCGGGAAGGAGGCTTTGGACCTGCCAAACGAAGCCGATTTCGCGATTGCGAAAGTCAGCGAGTTGGCGTTGGTTGAGGCGGGTAATGTCGGTGCCCCCGAAGCGGATAGCGCCGCCGGTGGGAGTGTCGAGGCCACCGAGGAGATGTAGGAGCGTAGATTTGCCAGCACCAGATTCTCCGATCAGCGCCAGACGTTCTCCAGGATTGACCACAAAGCTCATATCGGCAAATATCGTCAGCTCGTTAGCGCCGCGATAGGTCTTGGCCAGACTTTCGACACTGATGGAGTTTGACATTAGCGAGAGTCCCTGTATGAATAGATTCTCGCAGGTCTCAATCGGTTGCGGGGTTAGACGATTGGGGAGGTGAGGGATCTGGGCTGGGGATCTGGACTGCCTAGCCTTTTGCAATCCGTTCGTATTCGTCGTGTGAGCCGATCCAGAACCAATATAAATCGCCACCCCGGCGTCTCGCCAGGGCCCGATATGCACTGTTGACACGCACGGACCAGTAGGGTCCTATCTCTTTAAATTGCAGCGACGGGTGGAACGGGTTCATAGCAAAAAGCGAATATTGTTTGTCGGCTAGACATTGGATATGAGTAGGCAAGGCACCGTAATAATCCCAAAACTTCAAAACTGGGTGAGAGTTCAAACTCACTTGATGAAATGCCGATCGCGATGCTGACGCAACCCTTCTTCGAGCGAAGTTACCTTTCCATTGGCGATTGCCTTGTCGATCTCGGTGTCGACTTCAGCGAAGAGGAAAGCATATCTTCCGCCAGAAGCGAAGTCCGCTTCCATCTGACGGTCCCAAGCGTCTTCTTTCAATTCATCGATCCATTCCACAATTTGAAGTCGTTCCGGCCCTGTGAGGTGGACGATGGCTTCCTTAATGGCTTCGACAGTCATACTCACACGATAGCTTGAGAGTGTAGCCGATGCAATTGACGTGGGGGCTTGATGCTATAAGGGTGAAATGATTTTTCGTGTTGGATTGGGGCTTGTGTGTGGAGCGTGGTTGATTTGCGGACAAGAGGCGCGGGTTGCGGCACCGGTTGCTGCGGCATCGGCTCGAGATCATGGCGCTGATGTTTTGATCAAAGCTTTGACTGTACAGAAATGGTACGCGCAGCTTGGAGACATCGCTGAGGTGAACGAGATTCGTTATACGAGTGTCCCGCCTCATAAGCCTTCGAATCCTACTGCTCCGGGGGCCAAAAATCCATTGATCATTCACGCGATGACCTTTGTACCGAAGAATCTGGACAGGACGAAGAAGCATCCGCTCATTGTGTTTGCGCACCAGGGAATTCATAGTGATTTTGGGCGGGATCATGAGTTTGGAGCCGTACGGGAACTGGTGCAGAAAGGCTATACCGTGATTGGGCCAGATTACCGGGGGAGCACGGGATACGGGGCTGGTTTGTATAACGAGATCGATTACGGCGGGCTTGAGGTAGAGGATGTATTTCAGGCTCGGGAGTGGATGCTGGAGAACTATGATTTTCTTGATGCCAAGCGAGTGGGGATGCTTGGGTGGAGCCATGGGGGGATGATTACGCTGATGAATGTGTTGCAGCATCCGGGGGCTTATGCGGCAGCTTATGCAGGGGTGCCAGTAACGGATCTGATTTTGCGGTTGGGTTATCGCGATGCTAGTTATCAGGCGATTTTTTCTGCGCCGCAGCATATTGGAAAAACGGTGCAGGGAGATATTCAGGAGTATCTGAAGCGGTCTCCGATAACGCATGCCGATAAGCTGGAGACGCCGCTGCTAATTCATGGAAATACGAATGATGAAGATGTAAACGTGGTCGAGGTGGAGAGATTTGTGCAGGCACTAAAGGCGGCGGGGAAGAAGTTTGAATACAAGATTTATGAGAATGCGCCGGGTGGGCATGAGTTTGGACGGCTGGATACGAAGCTGGCGCGTGAGTCGCGCCGTGCGGTGTATTTGTTTCTGGCCGGGTATCTGAAGCCGGTGCGGCCGGTTAAGTAGTGGGTTGCTTGCGCGTGAGGAGGTAAAGTAGCGGACCGAATGAGCCAGCAACCAAGGTGATTGCGAGCCAGGGCCAGGGGTTGCGACCAGTTGCTTTGGCGTCTTGCCACATCCAGACCATGAAGAGTGTCAGGGCTATGACCAAATCGGCGAAGACCTGGCCTGCTCCGAAGCTCTTGAAGTGTGGCTCCAGGATGCCCAAGAAGCCGTGGTACCAGAGGGCGGTGGCGGTGAGGGCGGTGAATGGGATGAGGATCAGGGTGAGTATATTTCGTGGCATCTTGGATTCAGTATCGAGCGCCCAGATTATCTTCGCAATTACCTTATAGGTTATTGAGTTCTTGCGTGGGCGTGGTTCAATCGAGCTATGAATTTGTTGACCGAGACGTTGCAGCAAGTGCGGCGTGCGAAGCGTCTGAGCCAGTTGGAGCTGTCGATGCGGATGGGGGTTTCGCAGCGGCACGTGAGCTTTGTAGAGAGTGGGCGGGCCAAGCCGAGCAGGGAGTTGCTGGTGGTGTGGCTGGAGGAGTTGGGAGCTCCGCTGGCGGTGCGGAATGCGGCGATGCTGCAGGCCGGGTTTGCGCCGGTTTATACTGCGGTGCCCTGGGGGGATCCCAGTCTGGCTGTGGCGGAGGAGGCACTGGGGCAGTTACTCAGTGCGCATGATCCGATGCCGGCATTTGTGCTGGATTCAAATTGGAATTTGATGCAGATGAATCAGGGGGCGCAGTGGCTTGCCGGGGTGTTGATGCCCTGGCTTGTCGAGGGTCCGTTGAATTTGCTGGATCTGCTGGTGCACCCGGAGGGCTTTGCCAAGAAGATGCTGAATTTGCATGAGGTGGGGCCGGCGTTGCTGGGGCATTTGCGGCAGGATCTCTTGTTGCAGCCTTCTCTTGAGAAGTGAGTCGAAGAGTTTGCGGAGATGTTGCGGGTAAGGTTTGGGAGGCAGAGCTTGGGGGCGGCTCCTGGGAGGGCGGACGCGCCGATGTTGACTTCGAAGTTTGGGACAGAGTTTGGGGAGCTTGCGTTTTTTAGTATGTTCAGTACGTTTGGGACGCCGCAGGATATTACGCTCGCGTCACTGCGGGTAGAGCATATGTTTGCGGCGGATGAAGGGACGAAGGCGGTGGTGAGGAGGCGGGTGTTGTGATGGGGCGCGCGTCGTGGCCTCGCTAAATGAGGAGTCTAACGGCCCTTGAACCGCAGTTTTCGTCGAGCTTGAATCTCATGCGCTGTTGGACTGGGGATTTCAACAAAACGCTCACGGCTCATCTCCGCTCCATAAGCGATTGCGGCGTAGACGTCTTCGCGGTGGAGTTGTGGGTAGTGATCGAGAAGCTCTTCGATGGTTGTCCCAGCGGCTAGTAAATCCAGGATTATCGAAACCCAAATTCGAGTGCCCTTGATGCATGGCTTGCCGAAGCATACTTGGGGATCTGCTGAAATCCGGCCCAAGAGGTGATTCATTTTACCCTTTGCTGTCTCTCTTGCAGATTATCAAGTAATTCTTCGTTCGTCGCTAACGGGGAGAGATTCTCGTTTCGATTCCTGCGCTCGATTGTGATGGTTCGTTTTGACGAACTTTGGGTTTGGCGCATAAGATTTGAAGCATGACGATTGAAGAGGCTCTGGTGCGAGTGCAGTGCGCTTACCCTAAGATTTACCTGGCTTGCCATGCGCGGCATCAGAATGCGAAGACTACCCGAGTGCAGCTTTCGCAGCGGGACTCCACTGTGTTGGCTCATCTCGATGAGGTTGCTGCTCTCGGGCAGGGGGAGCTGGCCCGGCATCTGGGAGTCGCAAAGTCGACTTTTTCAGAAACGGTGGATGGATTGGTCGTGCGTGGTTTTGTTGCCCGGTTGAAATCTGGCAGGTCGATTGGCTTGCTGCGGAGCCCAGCTGGGACTTTGGCGATGAGCGGCAGTTCTGTTCTTGAGAGCGCACGGTTGGGCCGCTTGTTGCAGCGGCTTGATGAGGACGGGTGGGCTCGTGTGGTGGCTGGGTTGGAACTGTTAGCAGAAGGAAGGGTGCGATGAGGATGATTGTTTACGCGCTTGTGGGGCTGGTGGTTTTTGCGGCGGTGCTTTATGGCTGGGGCTGGGTGCTGCCGGAGGAGCATGTCGTGGAACTGTCTCGCGAGTTTGCTGCAGGGCCCGATGCCGTCTTTGCCCGGATCATTGATTTTGAGGCTGCACCCAAGTGGCGGCGAGATATAAAGAGTGTTCGTTATGATCGTGTGGCGCAGCGGGTTGTTGAGACGAATTCCATGGGGGAGATGCCTTACCGGATTGTGCGCGTTGACGCGCCACGACGGCTGGAGACGGAGATTGACGGGGGAAGAGCTTTGGGGTTTGGCGGAACCTGGGTGTTTTCAGTTGAGGCAGTGGGGACTGGGTCGCGGGTGCAGATTACTGAGCGGGGACGAGTTTATAGTGCGTTGTTTCGGGTGATGGGGAAGTTGTTCTTCCCGGTTGACAAGACGGCTCGGGAGTATCTGGAGGATTTGGAGAAGAGCTTTGGTGGAGGCACGTCAGGAGGTTAGTTGGCGGGCTTGGGTTTTGATTTAGGCCATGTAGTTTTGTTGTGTCGAAAATTGAAATCACTACAAGAGGTCAATCGTCGTCTCGCAGGCGATTGACCTCTGCCATGGTCAGTGGGATTCCCCCCGGGCGACTTGGCAAGAGCAGAATGCCATTTCTACTTTTTGGCGTTTCTGTCCTTGTTTGCATAGCCAAGCGCAATAGATTGGAAATCACTTTTCCGGTACTTAGATTTTGGTCTCTTGCCAGATCTTTGGTTACAGCAAGCACATCATCGTCTATGTCCAAAGTGGTGCGCATAAGCCCAGCCTAACGTATCGCGCATCAGATAGTGGATGCAGCGCTCCGGTGGTTGGATCTGTCCTGGTCTTGGCATGAGCAAAATTTAGTCTGAGCCGTAGTTGATCTCCAGCTTCCTGACATAGATTGACGCGAAGGCCAGCACTGTGGCGGATACGGCGAAGATGCCGAGGACTGCCAGTGGGGCGGCGATCGGCGCGGCGGTTGTGGCCAGAATCTTGAGCGGCTCCGGGATGTCTGCATTTAGGGGGGCTACTACGGGACAGAGCGCCTGCAAGTAGTAGATGATGCTGAATTTCTTGAGCATCGTGGGCAGAAACCAGTTGACGCCCTCCCAGAATAAAATAACCGCTGCCGGGATGAGCGGGTTTCGCATGATGATGCCTGAGGCGAGGAAAATGCTGCCGTAGCCTACGATTGCTAGCGCGGTGACTCCGACGTAGCTGAAGAGGTGGCCCCAGCCGGCGGTGTTCATGTACTCAGTGACTTCACGGGTGGGAAATGCACTGAGCATCAGAAAAAACTGGAGTGCAGTGCTGGTACCGAAGATTGCAATAGCGGCAACTATTCCGGCGAGATACTTGCCAACCATGAGCACTTCGCGGCGGACCGGAGCGAGCAGATAGTAATGCATGCTTTGGTCCAGAAGTTCGCCGCGGAAGAGATTCATGAAGATGCCAACGCAGCCGAAGAAGATGGCCAGCCTCAAGAAGAAGTATTGGAATGCTCCGGCGAAGCCGAGGATGTTCTGGTTGAGGTCGGCCTGGTTTCTCGGACTCTTGTTCACGAGAAGTCCATCGGTGAAGCGGAGTTCCCAGGATTTTACTCCGTCGTCATAGCGGATGAATTCACGCTTGCGGCCACGAGTGAAGCGGCTGTAGCCGACTTTTGCTTCCGAGAGCAACTTTGCTGCGTCGTCGGCCTTCATACCGATCTGGATGGAAGCTGCTATGGCTGTTGCATTGGGGGAGGCGACCTGGATCTGCTGTTGGTTGGCGCGGATGTTGTACATGCGGACGGCATTGATGCCGAAGAGCAGTGCGGGAAGGAAGGCGAGGGCGTAGACCCAAAGGCCACGTTTGGCGAAGAGAGTTTTCTTCCATTCAAGGCCTACGATGGCGAGAATCTGTTTTTGCCAGAGGGCTGCACCGGTCACTTAAGGCCTCCTTCGTCGCCGATCAGGTACTCATAGAGCGAGTTGACGTCATCGTCGGCGGGGGCGATGGTTTCGATATTGATGCCTTCCATGACGAGGCGGTTGAGCAGCTTGTGGAAGTGGCTGGCGTTGGTCGTCTTGACCAGGATGCCTTTGAAGTCGGGATGAATGCGAGCTTCAACGACGTGATCGAACTGGAAGATGCGCGAGGCCATCTCGGAGGGCTGGTCGCAGCGGATGACGATTTGATGTGGCCGGTCTGAGATCTCTTCGCGGACGCCTCGAATTGCGCCTTCGGCGACAACGTAGCCGTTGGCGAGGAGGATGACCTGATCGGAAATCATGTCAACTTCGTGGAGGACGTGGCTTGAGACGATGACGTGTGCACCACGTTCGGCTTGCTCGCGGAAAAGAGCGATGGTCTCGGAGCGAACGAGCGGGTCGAGGCCGTTGAGAGGTTCGTCGAGGATGAGGACTTGTGGCTCGTGAGCAATAGACTGGGCGAGGCGGATGCGCTGGCGCATGCCTTTGGAATAAGCGGCTACCTTGCGCTTGGCGGCGTCGACGAGGTTGACCTTCTCGATCGCACGCCATGCTTTGGACTCGGCTTCTTTGGAACTCATGCCCTGAAGCAGTAGCGAGGCGTGGACGAATTGAAAGCCCGTGTAGCCGCGCGGGAAGGAATCGAACTGGGTGCAGTAGCCCATGATGCGGAAGAGGGCTTCAGGATCGTTTGGGGCGATGCCGCAGACGGAGATCTGGCCACGAGTGGCTCGGACGAGGCCGGTCATGAGATTCATGAGGGTAGTCTTGCCACTGCCGTTGGGGCCGACCAGGCTGGTGATGCCTGGGGGAATCCTGAGGTTCACGCGATTGACACCGAGGACTTCGCCGTAGAAGCGCGACACGTTATCGAAGATGATCTGGTCGTTGTTGGCCATTAGCGAACGATCTCC
>JBKJUN010000955.1:0-1037 GCA_046590555.1 Bryobacter sp.
TGTCGAGTGTGATTGGGGACGTGTATCTGCGCGGAGGAAGTGCAGCGCCAGCGGTGGTTGTGAATCCTTTGTCGCGTAAGACCGAGGCACCAATCACACTCGACACAGTCCACGGTACCTGCCGCCCATCAGACTCTTGATACACTTTTTCTCGCACGCGGCTAAACACCTGATCGAGACTCAATCCCGGTTCCCGCAGCGTGGATATCAGATGTGTCGTAAACAATCCATTGGCCCCGCGAGGATTGTCATCTGCCGTCTTGCCCGGACCAGTAGCAAAGGCGATCAGCGTACCCTTCCCACTCCCCATCGCTGCCAAGCCTCCGCCCAAAGATCGAGCGGCCTGAAACGGATTATTGCGGCAGGCATCCAGAATCACAACGATGACACGCGCCCCGGCCTTCTCGATTCGCTCCTGAATCCGCGATGCTGAATAAGCAACATACTTAGCATCGGCTTCATCTTTGGCATCGAAGTCCGTCGGCACCAGATAGTTTTCGCCCTCAAGCTGAATCCCATGCCCGGCGTAATAAAACACCACCGTATCGCCTGCCCGAACCCTGCCTACAAACCGGTTGACTGCTGCCTCAAGCGACCGCAGCGGAAGATCAAACGCCGTCTCTGTTTGGAAGCCAAGTTCACTCAGCGACCCCGCCACGCTACGTGCATCGTTCAAAGGATTCCGCAAAGGCGACTTTGGGTAAGCGGCATTACCCACCACCAGTGCCAGCTTCTGGCTGGATTCAACGACGAGGTCTCGTCGCTGGGCGCATATCGTAATCGCGAAGACAATCCAACCCAGTGCAAGTTTCATAAATCTATTGTGGGTCGACAGCAAACGCCTTCTCCCCATTGAGATACCAGTTTCGCTCATCTTGCGTGATCCGCATCATCTTCGTTTCCCCACTCTGATACTGCACCTCAAGAAAGACCTGCCCGGAAACATCTCGAATCTTCCAGCGCCCTCGATTCGCATTCCCCCGTGCACTCATGGCACTCGCGCCAGACACATGCACCGACAGCATGCTGCTGCTGTT
>JBKJUN010000958.1:0-6803 GCA_046590555.1 Bryobacter sp.
ATCACTGTAAGGGCCTGAATCTCAAGCGCTTTCCCTATATGGCCTGAGGTATCTCCGCCTGAGCTGATGATTCGTTTGACGCCGGTTCGACGTAGTAGTTCGGCCGACAGCGCACTCAAACGGAGTCCGATTTGGCGGCCGAAGTCGTTGTCTCGCTTCACTACATCTTTAGGCCCAGCCGCAGTGTAGACAACGGGGCTGCGACCGCTTGCCAGGATTGCGGCTGCCTTGTCCTGCACACTTTCCAGTTCAGCTGGGTCTGATACAAGCCGCACCGGATCGACAGCGACACCTTCAAATCCATTGGCTAGTGCCCAGTCGATCTGTTTGCCTGTTAGCGGTGAGCAGCTTCCAGAAACCACCAGCATTCGATCCACAGGGGCTGCGTCGCAAATGGGAATCATGGGAGGGAGAGCACCCTGCGATTCCCACCATGCCAGCAGTGCATATTCAACTCCAGAAGAACCCGCGACAAAGGTAGTAGCGGTACTTCGCGATTCCCAGATGGCACGGCCTGCTTCTCTCAAACTGGACTTGTCGAGGGTATCGAAGAGAATGATGGCAGCACCATCGGCACTGAGCGCTTCGAGGCTTTCGAGGCCCCGGCCGGCCTGCAACGCGAGGATATCAATCAGGTCTATCCGCAAGTCAGTCTGTCGAGCGAGGTGCCGGCGCAAGTCGCCCTCGTCCATCGGAGTGACTGGATGACAAGACATGGTTGGATGGCGGTCAATGCGGTGAGTTTCGCCGTTGACGGTGGCAAAGAGATTTCCAAAGCTAACGTAACGCTTGAGCACGGGAGCACCAACCACCATCGGAACAACCCGGGACGTCATCACCATACGGCCCAGTTCAATGGCCCGCCCAATACTTCCAACCGTGGGAGAACTATCGAAGGTGGAACAGACTTTGTAATGACAGATGGGGGCGCCCAAGTCCCGCAAAGCGGTGAAGACGGGGGGCAGGTTTTGATCCATCCACTGGGGCGATTCGCTACGGCTCATGCCAGCAACGCCAACGGCGCGACAATCGGCAAACCGAAGCAGATCGCCTTCTGCGGGGGCATTGAGGAAGAGCACGGTGGGGATGCCATGCAGAGATAAAGCCTCCATGGCATCTGTCGAACCAGTGAGATCATCACCGTAGAAAGTAAGTAGTAAAGGTTCGCGGGGCATCAGGCATATTTTTCCAGGGCCTGGCGCAATTCCAAATTTGTGCCGGCATGTTCATGAATGTCGATCCCGGACATGGCCGCTTGCCAGGATTGGTGCATCGCTCTTACGCCAGCGGCGACGCCTGCAGGATGCGCGACGAGGCCTCCGCCGGCAGCATAGATCAGATCCGGGCAGCCGAGGCCATTAAAGGTATCGGCAGTCTGGCGTACGGTCTGACCTGAAGAGAAGACCGGCATGACTTCGCATCCCCTGCCATGCCCGGAAAACATCGGTGTAAGGCATTCACGGGCTGAGGCAAGGACTGATTCGTCAGCCTCGCAGAACTTGTTTCTCAAACCATTGACATGCATGTGGTCAGCACCGGCGAGCCGCCAGAATTTCTGATAGGCCAGATAGCTGAGCCCGATGTGTGGGGAGCGCTGGAAGAGCCCCCAGCCATTGCGATGAGCGTGGATCGGCAGTTGACAATGGCGGCGAAGGTAGGCAAGACCAGGCAAGCCCGTGCTGTTGAGACTGAGCATGACGCAGGTGCCGCCGTGGCGCAAAACCAGATCATGCCTGGTGAGCATTTGATCGATCTCGCCGGTGAGGTTAAACGCAAACATGACCTTCTTGCCCGTGCGGTCTGCGTGGTTGTTGATCACACGCATCACGGCTTCGACTCGCTGGGCAAAGGGACAGTGTGGGCCGTCAGCCTGAAGTTCGTCGTCCTTGATAAAGTCGATCCCGCCTTCGACGAGTTCTGCAACCAGCGCAGCAGTCGCTTCAGGCGAGAGGCCGACACTTGGTTTGACGATTGTGCCGATGAGGGGCCTTCCCTCGACACCGGTCAATCGTCTTGTGCCGGCAACTCCAAACTGCGGGCCAAGATAGGCCTCACGAAATGCCTCCGGTAAATCCAGATCGATCAAACGAAGGCCGGAGAATTGCTGTAGCTCGAATAGGTTACCCGCAACTGTCGCCATGAGGTTGGGCAGACTGGGGCCCATATTATCGATTGGCCAGGAGACTCGCGTTTGTGCTCTGCGCCAGACTGGATTTGTTTCTCCTTTGGGAGTGCGAGCTCCTGGCAAGGAGGGCGAGGCGACAGAACCGGTCTCGCGTATCCACTCAATCTGCGCTCCGCTCTTTTCTTTCAGCTCAGCGGTTTCACCGGGAACTTGCAGAAAGGTTCCACTGGACTGCTCGCCTGCCATGGTCGCAATTGCTTCCTCCAGAGGAAAAGCGGTCTCAATTTCATATTGCGCATAGACTCGATTCGACAAATTCATTTTTGGTATGCTTATGATACCATCTATCAAGTTTGCTAGACATATTGGTAAACTGAAGCAGAGCATACGAAAATAGTTTTATGGACACCACTCCAATTATTCGCCGCAAACTCGCTGACGAGGTTCGTGATCGACTGTTGACGATGATCCGCGGAGGCGAATTGCAGCCTGGGGACCAATTACCATCCGAGCGAAGTTTGATGGAGCAGTTTGGAGTGGGTAGACCCGCCGTGCGAGAAGCGTTGCAGTCGTTGGGAACAGCCGGCTTGATTGAGATCAATCATGGAGAACGGGCCCGAATCGCGATTCCGGACACAGCGAGCATGTTCGACCGGATCGGCCAGACGATGTTGCACCTCTTGCAGACTTCACCGAAGACTCTCGAAGACTTGAAAGACTCACGCGTCTGGTTTGAAGTTGGAATGACAAAACGGGCGGCAGCCAATGCGACAGCAGAAGACATTCAGAGCCTGGAAATTCTCGTCGAGAAGCAGCAGGCCGCCATTGCAGACAGTGCTGAATTTGTTTCCTGCGACATGTCTTTCCACACGGCAATCGCATCGATCAGCCGCAACAGTGTCTGCAAGATGCTAAGTGAGGCGATGCTGGATTGGCTCTTTCACTTTCGCCGTGATTTGTTGCGAATTCCAGGGTCAGAAATCATTACAATGGCCGAACACAGGCGCATCGTTGGTGCCATTGCGGCACACGATGTTGAAGAAGCGGAGAAGGCCATGACCGATCATCTTACCCGCTCGGATCAGCGATACCGGATTCTTGAGGATGCGATGGACAGTCGCGCTCAAAAGCACGCTAGCAATAGTATAAAACCGTAGTCCAGAGGAACCTGAGCTGAATGCTTTCCCGAAACACTTTGTTGTATGGAACAAGCGAGGCCCCTGCGCCGCTACTAGGCCTGAATGCCGGCCCGCTGAGTCTTTACTTTCAGAATGGGGACTTGCGATACATCACTTGTGCCGGGCGCGAAGTGCTACGAAGAGCTTATGCAGCGGTGCGTGATCCGAATTGGGGAACAGTAGCGGGAAAGCTGTCTCAACTGAAGATCGATTCCAGGCGTGACCGCTTTCACATTCGCTATGAATCGGATCACAATCGCGAGCCAATCCACTTCCGCTGGCAAGCTGAGATTACAGGTAGGCCCGACGGGCAGATCACCTTCAGCATGGAAGGAAAGGCGCTGACCACATTCAAACGCAATCGCATCGGGTTCTGTGTGCATCATCCATTGAATGGTTTTGCCGGACGCGAGTGTGAGGTGGAAACAGCACAAGGCTGGAAGAAGGACCGTGTGCCATCTGAGGTTGCGCCCAACCAGCCATTTCTGGGCATGAAAGCGGTCAGGCACGAGATTGCGCCGGGTTGCCAGGCTGAGGTGCGCTTTGTGGGTGACCTCTTTGAGATGGAAGACCATCGAAATTGGACCGACGGTAATTTCAAGAGTTATGGAACGCCGCTGAGTCTTCCCTTCCCTGTTGAGGTAGTGGCTGGGACGGTGATCAAACAAAGTGTTGTCATTCAACTGGTGGGCCGTGCGCCGAAGCTGGTGAGTTTGCCATCGAAGGCTCCGGTAACCATTGCGGCGCAAGGCGAAACAAGATCTCTGCCTGAAATTGGGCTCGCGGCAGCATCGAACCGATGGGCTCCGGCTGACGAGCAATTAAACCGTCTGAAGGCACTGCGCCTTTCGCACTTGCGGGTGGAGGCGGCGACACTGGATCAGCCGACAGTTGAAGTAATTGCTCTTGGTTTGCCGGTGGAGCTGACTATTTTGCTGGGTGCAGATCCGAGGCGGCAACTGGAGCAAGCTGCGGCCCGGATCAAGGATCTCAAGCTCAACGTGCGCCGCTCGATTGTCTATGAAGAGAAGGCACTCGTGACCACAACCGATGCGGTGAAGTTGGCACGCTCGGTATTGCCATCTGGCATGATCGTGGGTGGGACACGAGCAAACTTTGCCGAGGTGAATCGAAACCGCCCTGCTGCTGGAAGCTTTGATGGAGTGAGCTTTACGATCAACCCGCAAGTGCATGCTTTCGACAATCTGTCGCTGGCAGAAAATAGCGCGGCACAGCGTGACGTGGTGATGAGTGCCCGGGCTTTCTGCGGGGCGATGCCAATCTACATTTCTCCCGTGACCTTCAAGCAGCAATTCAACGCTGCGGCAACAGGGGCGGAAGCGCCGACACCTCCCGGAGTATTGCCCACGCGCGTCGATCCGCGCCAGATGTCGCTCTTCGGAGCAGGCTGGACGCTGGCCAGCATCAAGAACCTGGCAGAGGCGGGTGCCGCAGGAATCACCTATTACGAAACGGCTGGCTGGAAGGGCGTGATGGAGACAACGGCGGGCTCTGCGCTGCCCGAGAAGTTTTCCTCGATTGCGGGTAGTGTCTTTCCGATATGGCACGTGCTGGCCGATGTGGGCGAGTTTCGCGGTGGCCAGGTTGTGCCTTGCGTCTCAAGCCGGCCGCTCGACATCGAATGTCTGATCTTGAAGTTGAGTGGACGAAGTAGATTGATTGTCGCCAATCTTTCAACAGAGCGACAAACGATTGAGCTTCCGACCTCGTTGCTCGGCGCAATGCCGTCCATGCGGATTCTTGATGCGTCCAACGCTGAATCGGCCATGACCAAGCCAGAGGAGTTTCGAGCGCCTCGTTCGATGCCTGGTGCTGCTTCCAGTGGCGGAGTCTCACGGCGCGCAATGATCGGCGGCGTCCTTGCTGCGTTGACTCCACGCAATGGTGTGGTGAGTCTGAGCCTCGATGCCTGCGCCATTGCCTGCATCGACTTCTAAAGCCTATGCACTACAAATTATTCACCGCGGTAGTGCTTGCCGCCTCGATGTGCCGCGTAAGCGCACAGCCAATGCCGAAGCTGAAGGTGAGCGAGAATCACCGTTTCCTGGAGAACTCAGAGGGCAAGCCTTTCTTCTACCTGGGAGACACGGCCTGGGAGCTCTTTCATCGCTTGAACCGCGAAGAAGCGACTCAATACCTGGAGGACCGGGCGCGTAAGGGCTACACCGTAATTCAGGCCGTTGCTCTGGCCGAACTCGATGGGTTGAATGATCCAAACGCTTACGGGCATCGGCCCCTGCTCGGCAATGACCCAACCCGGCCGGACGTCAAGGATGGTGCCGCGAACGATTATTGGGACCACGTCGACTTCATCGTCAAGAAGGCGAATTCACTGGGCCTCTATATTGGATTTCTTCCGACCTGGGGTGACAAGTGGAACAAGAAATGGGGCGCAGGCCCGGAGATCTTTACTGCGCAGAATGCGGCTGTTTACGGTGAATGGCTGGGCCGCCGTTACAAGGATTCAGGCATCATCTGGATCCTCGGTGGAGACCGGCCGGTGGAGACGGCAACTCATGCCGATATTCAGCGCGGGATGGCCATGGGGCTTCGTGCTGGAGATGGTGGGGCGCACTTGATGACATTTCATCCTACGGGTGGTGCTGGTTCGGCGCAGTCATTCCATGCCGATGCCTGGCTTGATTTCAACATGCGGCAAAACGGGCATATGGCCGAATATACTGGCCGCTACGATAAAACAGTTGTCGATTTTGACCGGCTGCCAATCAAGCCGGTCCTTGACGGAGAACCGATCTATGAAGATCACCCCGTGAATTTCAAGGCTGCGGAACTTGGGCACTCGATTGCATCCGACGTGCGACGCCCGCTTTACTGGAACCTCTTTGATGGTGCCTTCGGGCACACCTACGGGCATCATTCCGTCTGGCAGATGTGGTCGCAGGGAAAAGCACCACTAAACAATCCGCTAATGCCGTGGAGCAGCGCGATCGAACAGCCTGGTGCGGGCCAAATGCAGTTTGCAAGAAGGCTGCTTGAATCGCGGCCTTTCCTTACGCGTATTCCAGATGATTCGATTCTTGTAACAGACCGTGTGGCCACCTCAGTGCCGGGCACTGGGCGTTATCGCTTCAAAGCCACTCGTGATCAGGCTGGCACTTACGCCATGGTCTACGCACCAGTGGGGCGCAAATTCAGCGTGCATATGGACAAGATCCAAGGCCCGAAGGTAGTTGCCTGGTGGTTCAACCCGCGCAACGGTGAGGCCAAGCGCATTGGTGAATTCCAAAACAGGGGCGAGCGTGAGTTCACTCCGCCCGATCTTGGGGAGATGACCGATTGGGTGCTGGTGCTGGACGATGCGGCGAAGAACTACGCTGCGCCTGCTTCACCTAGAAGGTAATCTTCCAACCCAGTTGGACGTTTCGCTCTCCGAACTTGGAAGTAATCAGGCCGAAATTTCCGGCTCTCGGACTTCCCGAAGGGTTGCTGAGAAGCGGGAGATTGGGGAAGTTAAAGAC
>JBKJUN010000013.1:0-2598 GCA_046590555.1 Bryobacter sp.
GCGGTTGAGCATTGGAGTAATGCTATTACAAGTATTAGCGTTTTGGTGGTTGGCGCAAACGATGATTGCCACTCGAGTAGCGGCGGGCTTGGGTCAAGAGCAATTAGCACAGATTAATCGAGGATGCGCAGCTCGATCTTGGAGCCGTCTGCACCGCCTAGATAGATGCGCTGAGTAGCCTTGACGAAGTCTGAGTTGCGGGCCTTGGGGATGTCGAGAAACTTCTGTGGATTGCGGTCTGTGAGCGGGAACCAGGAGCTTTGGACTTGCACCATAATGCGGTGGCCCCGGCGGAAGGTGTGGGCTACGTCGGGCATCTCGAACTTGATGTGGTCTGGTTGGTTGGGGACGAAGGCTATCGGCTTCTCGATGCTCTGACGGTACTTGCCTCTAAAGGGTTCGCCTCTTACCAGTTGCTGATAGCCTCCCATCTTGACCGCTGTTGCGGGGACCGGTTCCGGGTAGTCGCGAGGGTACACGTCGATTAGCTTTACTACGAAGTCTGAGTCTGTGCCGGAGGTCGATACTTTCAGGTCTACGCCGATGGGGCCCATGACTGTGACGTCTTCTTCGAGAGTTTCGGTTTTGAAGACGAGGACGTCAGGGCGGGCGGCGGCGAAGCGCTGGTCTTCGGTCATGTAGGTGTTGTTTACCGTTACCGTTACGGCGTTGATGTAGGGGACGGGCTTGGCTGGATCGGAGATGTATTCTTCGTTAGTTGCTGCTGTGGGAGCTTGGGTGCTGAGCTTGCCTTCTGGGGCTAGATGAAACGCCTTGTTCGCCGGTTTGGGTGGGGGCCAGGCGTCGTATCCGCGCCACTGGTTGACGCCAGTTTCAAAGATCCAGGCTTTGGCCATGTTGCCGTCACCCTTGGACTTGAGGAAGTGCATGAAAAAGGGAAACTCGATCTTTTCGCGGTAGAAGAGGCCGGTCTTGGAGCCGAAGGTGACGTTGCCGAGACGGTCGCCATCGCTGCGGGCGAAGCCACCGTGATTCCAGGGGCCCATGACCAGCATGTTCTTGTTTTGCGGGCCGGCTTTTTCGATTTCTTTGAAGGTGCGCAGTGGCCCGATGGGGTCTTCTGTGTCGAACCAACCGCCTACTGTCAGCACCGATGGCTTGGTGGCTTTGTAGTGACGCCAGATGGAGCGGGACTTCCAGAATTCATCGTACGTCGAATGGTCCATGTGCTCGGTCCAGAAAGGTTGGGTGCGCTTGAAGTACTTTTCTTCGGCGTTGGCCAGGGAGCCGAGGTTCAGGTAGAACTCGTAGCCGTCGGGGGTGCCGAAGTCGAAGGCCGGGCCGGGTGGTGGAGGAGGTGCAGGGTCGCCTGTGCGTTGCTTAAAATTTGAATAGAAGCGGAAGCGGTGGGCGAGCATGAAGGCTCCGTTGTGGTAGCTGTCGTCGTTCAGATAGTAGTCAGAGACAGGGGCTTGTGGGGAGACCGCGACCAGGGCTGGGTGGCTATCGATCAAGGCGGCGCTGGCGAAGAAGCCGGGCTGGGAGATGCCCCAGATGCCGACCTTGCCGTTGTTTGCGGGGATCTTCTTGATGAGCCATTCGATAGTGTCGTAGGCGTCGCTTGATTCATCGATGTCTTTGGCGCCTTGCTTGTTGGGCTTGAAGGGGCGAGTGAGTGTGAAGTCGCCTTCGCTCATGTTGCGGCCGCGGACGTCCTGGTAGACGAAGATGAATTTCTCTCGCGAAAAGAGTTGCGAGGGGCCGAGGTTGACCGGGTATTTGTCGATGCCATAAGGGGTGACGCTGTAGGGCGTGCGCTGGAGGAGGATGGGGTAGGTTTTGCCGTCGGTGAGGGCGTCTTTGGGCATGTAGACGCTGGCAAAGAGCTTGACGCCGTCGCGCATCGGAATCTTGTGATCGTACTTGGAGTAGTTCTCGCGGATGTAGGGATCGGGCGGTGGTGGGGCCTGTTGGGCCAAGAGCGGTAGAACGTAAAGCGCAGCCAGCAATCGCATAGATGTGATTTTAGCGAGCGTCTTTGACCAGGTGTTGGGCGGCCTGGGGCCAATGGGGAAATTGGAAGTCGAAACCGGCGCTGATGAGACGTGTGGGGATGACCCGGCGGGACTTGAGGATGAGTTCGCTTTCGGTGCGCAGGAACAGGGCGCCGATCTCGATCATCCACTCTTTTGCCGGGAGGCCGATCGATTGGCCCCAGGCTTTGCGGAGTTCGCTCATGAATTCGCGGTTGGGGAGCGGGTTGGGGGAGCAAAGGTTGATGGGGCCAGTGAGTTCTTCGTGTTCGATGAGGAAGTCGATGGCGCGGGTGAAGTCTCGATGGTGGATCCAGGAGACGTATTGGTTGCCGCTGCCGGCTGAGCCGCCGAGGCCTAAGCGGACAAGTCTGGAGAGGACGCTGAAGACGCCTCCGGGGTCTGGGCTCATGGTCATTGCTGAGCGCAGGGCGACTCTTCGGGTGTTTGGTGTGTTGGCAGAGAAGAAGGCGTCTTCCCACTTTGTGGCGACTTCGATGGAGAAGCCCCAGGTGGAATCTTTGCTGCCGAGTTCTCCTGTGATGTCGTCTTGCGGGTGATTGTAGGCGTGACGGTAGATGGTTGCGGTGGAGGCGTTGAGCCA
>JBKJUN010000046.1:0-12683 GCA_046590555.1 Bryobacter sp.
GTACTTCATGAACCCCGACGGTCGCATGATGAACTCAAGCTTTCTCGACTACCGCATGCCCACTGCCCTCGATGTCCCAATGATTGAAACCATCATCGTCGAGGTACCCAACCCCGGTCATCCCTTCGGTGTACGCGGTGTCGGCGAAGCCAATATCATCCCGCCACAGGCCGCCATCGCTAATGCCATCACTCACGCCATCGGCACGCGCATGACCCGTCTGCCCATGAATCCACCGGCCATCATGGAGGCGATCTGGTGCCAAAAGTCTTCATCCCCACGCTCTTAAGGCACCTCTCAGACGGTCGCACCGAACTCGATATCGACGGTGCGACCGTCCGTCAAATCATCGCCAATCTCGAAGCACAATATCCAGGCATCGAAGCCCGCCTCCTCGAAGGCGGCCGCCTTCGCCCCAACATTGCTATCGCCATCAATGGCGAAATTTCACCCCTCGGCTTGCATGAATCCATATCGCCAACAAGTGAACTTCACTTCCTCACAGCCATTCGGGGAGGATAATATGGGTCTTGCATTCACGCTTTCTACTCTTTGCTACTTTCTTCGCCTTGACCTCTGTGCAAGCGCAAATCACCAGCGCACCTGAATTCAAATCCGGTCCGGTATTTCAGAAGGATCGTACAGCGGCAACCGTCGATGGGACATCCCATGCTTCCGCTGAAAAGACCCTGTTGAATACAGAAGTGATGTCCCGGCTCAAACAACAGAGAGGCTATGAGGGTGGGGTGAGTCTAATTGAGGCAAAACTTCTGCCAGCAGCCCAGGCTTGGTTCCGCGATCGCAAACTCCCAATCGGCGCAGCAATCGCGCTCTTCTTTTCCGGTCAGGAGTCAGAGAGTGTTCGCCAGTTGATTTCGATTTGCCGCGCCAACCCTAATTCCCTCACGGCACTTCCCTTCCTCGCTGAAACTGCACTGATAGTGCCATCGCTCACCGCCCCCGCGCTTGAAGTGATCGAGAAGATCTCTGCCAACAATCCAAACAACAGTGAAGCCTTCTATTACCGCGCACGCTTGCTCCAACAAATATCGGGAGAGGAAGCAAAGGCAGTCGACCTGCTCAAAAAGTCCATTGTCCTCGACCCTGCGGCAACCGCACCGCTAATCGAATTGAGCCGAGTATATACAAAGAGCGGAGACCGCCCGGCGGCCATCGCGGCCCTTGAAAAAGTGCTCGCACTCAAGCCCGATACTTCAATAGCCCACTACCGTCTCGCTTCTCTCTATCGCGCCTCTGGCCAGCATGAGAAAGCAAGCAGCCACATGGCTGCATTCCAGAAGCTCCAGTAGAAGCCACCCTTTAATGACACGTCGCCACCTATTTGCGCTGTCTTGCTTACTGGCTCCGCCAGCCCGAGCGGAATCCATCACCTATCGAAACAACCCGCCATACTTTCCCTATTTGCCTCTGATCGAAGGCGGCCACGACGAGTTCCCGCCGGATCCAGAAATGCCAACTTGGCCACCGAGGCGCGACGGAAGGTTTGCCGATATCACAGGCACTGTACTCGATTCCGAGCAACTTTCCAAAGGCATTCCCTATTGGATGGCAAAGCTCGACGCTTCCACAGGAATCGATATCTATGGCAACAACGGGATCGCCGTTGGAGACATCGACAACGATGGCCGCGACGAAGTTTATGTCTGCCAGCCTGCTGGGCTGCCAAACAAGCTCTACCGCTGGCAGAACGGCAAGCTGGTCGAAGTCTCTGCGGGGGTGGACATCGAAGACGATACCTCGTCAGCGCTCTTCCTTGACCTTCGCAATCTTGGCCGCCAGGATCTCGTAGTCCTGCGCGGTGCAGGTCCGCTGCTCTTTCTCAACGACGGCAAAGGGAACTTCACACCCGCGCCCGATGCCTTCCGTTTTGCACAAGCCCCACAGGGTGGCTTCACGGGCATGGCCGCAGCCGATTACGACCGCGACGGTAAACTCGACCTCTACCTCTGCACCTACAGCTTCTTTCAGAGCGAGGCTCAGTTCCGCTATCCAGTTCCTTATTTCGACGCACAAAATGGACCTCCGAACTTCCTCTTCCGTAATCGTCTCAACTCCGACGGGACGGGGTTTTTCGAAGACACCACTGCCTCATCAGGTATCAACGAAAACAACAACCGGTACAGCTTTGCCCCGGCATGGTGCGATTACGATGGCAGCGGCTGGCCCAGCCTCTATGTCGCCAATGACTTCGGGCGAAACAACCTCTACCGCAACGAGAACGGCAAGTTTCGCGATGTCGCCGCCGCAAGTGGCGTCGAAGATATCGGCCCAGGAATGAGTGCCACCTGGTTCGATCAAAACGGCGACGGCCTGCCAGACCTTTACGTTGCCAACATGTGGACCGCTGCGGGCCAACAAATCGTCCGCCACCCCAAGTTTCCATACCTTTTCAACGAGGCCTGGCGCGGCCACACCAAAGGCAACAGCTTCTACAGAAATCGTGGCGGCGGAAAATTTCAGGCCGAAACACGCGGCATCGAAATGGGCCGCTGGGGCTGGTCAGCCGACGCAGCAGATTTCGACAACGATGGCCGCGCTGAGTTGTTTCTCACCTGCGGCATGATTACGGGACCCAAGCAGCCAGATCTGATGGGATTCTTCTGGCGTCAGGTTGTCGCCAAGACTCCAGCCACTGCCATCGCTTCCGGCCCATACGAAAACGGTTGGAACGCCATCAATCAATTCATCCGCGAAGGGTACAGTTGGAACGGCAATGAGCCAAACGTCTTCTACGTCCCGGATGGTGATACTTACCGTGATGCTTCATTGGAATCGGGGCTAGCCTTTGCTGGAGATTCTCGCGCTTTCGCTATCACCGACATAGATGGCGACGGTTGCCTTGATCTTCTGGTCAAGAGCCGCCTCGCTCCTCAACTGCGCGTCTTTCAGAATCGCGCTGGACAATCTCGTCAGAGGATTGCTTTCCGCCTCACCGGCACAAAATCCAATCGCGATGCTATTGGGGCACGCATCTCTGTCGATGGCCAGACCAAGTGGATCAGCGCAGGTTCTGGTTACCTCTCGCAGCACACCAAGGCTCTGCACTTCGGCCTAAACACGAGTAAAGTTGCCCACTCCGTCACCATCCTCTGGCCCAGTGGCCTCCAGCAGAAACTCGAAGACTTGACTGCCAACGCACTCTACGAAATCAGCGAAGGCGGCCCAGCCGAGCGGCGGCCCTTTGCAGGTCCCCTATCCCTCCAGCCTCGCGAGGCTGCGGCTGACAACACACCGCGCTTGCACGACACCTGGTTCCTTGAGCCAGTCCCACTTCCAGCGCCCGGCAAAGGCCCTGGCCTTTTCGTTCTGCGTACAGCCAGCCCGGATCTGCTTGCCGCCTACTCGCTCTTTCGCCGCTACCTCTTCGAGTACCGCGCCCCCTTGGAACTCCCGCTCTCACTCCTGCTCAATTCCGACGGCCACGCGATCAAGATCTACGCGAAGCCTCCAACACAGCAGCAAGTAAGTGCAGATCTGGCAGAACGTCGCCCCCCTCCACAAGCTCGTCGAGACTTCTTCAAGCTGGGCGCATCACTCTTGTGGTGCGGCTATCCAGAGCAAGCCCTTCCCTATCTTGAAGCCGTCCTAAGAAGGCAGCCAGGCAACATCCGGACGATGGTGCTGGTAGCACAGATCCATCGTGAAGCCGATCGCCTCGACAAAGCCACGAGCTTGCTTGAAGAAACGCTACGCCTCGATCCGCGTTCTGCCGAAGCCTGGAACGAATTCGGCGGCGTAGCCATGGCACGCGAAGACTTCAAAACAGCACTGCAATATTTTGAACAGGCTCTAGCCGCCAAGAGTGGCTTGGCCTATGTTCTACTCAACGCCGCTCAAGCATCAGACAAGCTCGACAAGCTGCCACAAGCAGAAGCTTACTTCCGAAAAGCCCTCGAACTTGAACCGAACAACGCCGACGGCCACAACGGTCTCGGCCTGACTCTGGCCAAACGAAACAACTCGGCAGAAGCCGAGCAATCTCTCCTTGAAGCCGTCCGCGTGAAGCCCACACTCTCAGCAGCTTGGAACAACCTTGGCATTCTTTACCTGCAGAAGAGCGATCCAGCCAAAGCGATCAATGCCTTGGAGCGAGGCATTGCCGCTGCACCGAGTGACGAGCTTTTATATCTCAACCTCGGACGAGTCTATGTGCAAATGAAGCGCCTGGACGACGCGCGCAACACCATGCAGCGCCTGCTCAAGGTCCAGCCTCAAAGCCGGGTGGCTCGCAAAGCACTTGAGGATTTGTCCAATGCGAAACCTTAGCCTGTTGCTCTTTCTGCTGCCCTGCCTCTTGGCTCAGCCTTCGATTCCCACCGAGTCAGCTCTGCGCCGTGCCCAACAAAGCCAGCCCCGCAACTTTACAGCTAACCTGACCTTGGGCCAATATCTTCTCGAAGCGGGTCAGCCCGCACAGGCCATCGCTTTTCTTACGAAAGCAATCAGGCTAAATCCAGTAGATGTCACTGCTCGCCATGACCTTGCGTCGGCCTATGTGGAAGAGAATCGGCTCACCGATGCACGCAATCTGATCGAGAAACTACCGGCTTCTACAGCCAAAAGCCACCTGGAAGCCCAATGGCTCGCCGCCTCTGGCCAGATCATCCCGGCAGCGGAGCTGTTTCAAAAAGCGGCCGAAGCCGAGCCATCCGAAAAGCATGTTTTTGACTGGGGCAACCACTTGCTGAACCAGAACGCGACAGAGCCAGCTCTTAAGATCTTTCAATACGGGATCGAACACTTTCCTCAGTCCGGTCGGTTCAGAGTGGCCCGAGCGGTTGCGCTATATGCCAGAGGCGAATTTGAAGAAGCGGCACGCTCCGTATGTGCCGGAGTGGACCTAAATCCAGCCGACCTGCGCCCTCTGGTCTTTCTCGGACTGATGACAGACCTTTCGCCAGAGTCTTCCTTGCTTGTGCGACAAAGGCTGCAAGGATTTGCCAAACGCTTCCCCAACCATGGCCAGGCGCAGTACTACTACGGCCTCAGTCTGACAAAGAGTGAAACGCCACTAGCGGCTGAGCCATTTCTTCGTCGCGCACAACGATTGAATCCGAAACTCCCTGAAGCCCGCTTTGAACTCGGAAAGTTGTATGCCGATGCAGGTCGCAAAGTCGAAGCGATTCTGGAACTTAAGGCAGCGCTTCTTCTCGCACCAGATATCGAGGCCGCTCACTACCGTCTGGGGCAGATCTACCAGAGGGAAGGACAAACAGCTCTCGCCAGTCATCACTTCGCCCGGCATCGAGAACTAAAGGCAAAAAAAGAAGTTCCAAGCAAAGCAATACCTTAGGGCAGCGTCACAAGCCCCTGCTGATGCTTCACGGAAACTTCAACCAGTGCATGCAAGGCAGCGCGGGCTTCCTCGGTTCTTCCTGACCGGATGCAGGCAACCACTTGCTCGTGCACTGGAATCGCTTCCCGTAAGGTCTCGAGCTTATCGTTCTTGCGAAAGTATTGAATAATAAAAAAAGCAAAGAGCGGCATCACTGTTTGCTCCAGCGTCTGCTCGAGAAATGGGTTTTCTGTGAGTCGCCATAACTCGCGATGAAACTCCATGTCGAAGCGGTAAAAAGCAGTCCGGTCCAATCTCTCGGCCGCTTCGCGCATCCCGCTCAGCAGGCTCTCGAGTGGATCCAGTGACACCTTTCCTGCCGCATACCGGCGTCTCACTGTCTCCACTGCCGCACCCTCCAGCGCAGCGCGCACCACAGAAAGCTGTTCAGCATCTTCAAGACTCATTTTCGTAACGAATGTCGCCCGGTTGGCAACCCTTTTTACGAAGCCCTGATGCGCCAAGGAGATCAACGCCTCTCGTACGGCATTCTGCCCTACACTGTGCTCCTTGGCGATCGTCTGCTCCACGAGTCGCTGGCCTGGCTGCAGTTCGCCAGCGAAAATCGCCTGCTTTACGGCGTTGGCGATCTGCTCGGTCAAGCTGTTGTGTCGAATCCGACCAGTTGCTGCTGTTGGGCTCACGTACATTTCAAGTCCTTAGTATCCCCAATATCGCCTATTAGAACTTCTCTTTCCTCCAGAGGCATTAGCTGCGGAGGCGCTGGCAGGGGTATGATATTCTCCTGGCCATGAAATCTGCCAGTGCTTCCCACCTCATCCGCAGTTGCTTCTGCGCCTCTGTCCTGACACACTCGCTTTTCGCTCAAGCGTAAGAAGCCCGAATGGCTGAGCTAAAGCACGCCAAAAAGCCACTGCCAAACTACAGTCGACTCATTCGTCGCTGCATCGTAAGTCAGTATCACCTTAATCCCGTAGCCATCGATATAGCCAACAGCTCCCCGCTCAGGCCCTACCGATTCGATCCGCCGCGTCACCAACAGCTTTCTCCCTTGCGCCGCGAATACCATCGACTTCACGATCGGTAAAAGCCCGGGGTTCACGACAAATCCCATTACCTTTTCTTCGGTTGCAAAGCGGTCCATGCCGCCATAAGGTTGCGAAGTTCGTAGCAACTTCAGCTTCACTTCCCCCTTATCGGTCTTCGTCGTGCTGCCATCCCGTCCGGGCCGCTCATCGTAGAAATGCTCCACCTTCAGCTTCAACAAGTCCACCAGGCGCGGCTTCGCCTTTGCAATAAACAAAGCCACCATTTCCTCCGCATTCAGGGGCGGCGGAGGAATCGGCGTCTCATCATCTTCATCGAGCAGGGTGAAATCCAATTCCGGGTGCATGGCCCAATCATTGCACTACGCGGCCGGATGCCAGATGCCAGGCTTCGGCGGCACCGTAAAAGATGATCCCCAAAGTGTGCCGCCGCCCCGACAATATGCGGCTCACGCCATGCCTCAGATTCACACGATAGGTCGCTCGCGTTTCCTTCACTGGCCGGTGGTCCACAACAAACACAACGGCATCACCCTGGCGCAATCCAACCATCATCGCCCGTGTCTGCATCCTCGGTCGTTGCACAGTCAACACAAATTCGCCGCCCATGAAATCCGCTCCCGGCTCAGACAGCAAAACCGCCACCTGAAGCGGAAAGACATCCTCGCCATGGAGATGCTGGTGCAGGCAGTTATAGTCGTCCGTCCCATATTGCAAGAGCAACGGCGTCAGTCGGGTCTGCCCAGCCTCGTGGCAGCGATCTAGAAAGTCGGCCTGTTGCTGCGGACAGTGCACCGCGATCCCCATGGCCTCATTCCAGCGGTTGGCGATTGGGGCCAGCTTCGGATGGATCGCTTCTCTGATCTCGACTAAGGGTTCTGGCAGAGGATAAGAAAAAGAAAGAAAAAAACTTGTACTCGCCCATTCCAAACCCATGTCGTGCCATAACTTCCCGGCTTCGAAACAGGGCATTGTTCGGGTGCATCCGCGCCACTTCATTACAGGCTCCAGCGCACAACAATCCGGGCAGGAGCGCTTGACCTTAGTCTTCAGTTCTGTCACTATCGCCACCCAGTCAAACCGGTCTAATCCAAAGTTGTGCGTCCCATGAAGCTACCTGTCCTTAGAAAAATAGAAACTCCGATTCTTGCGATTGGCGGAATGTCCCACGGTATGACTCCTCCATCTACGATCTCCTTCCTTGAAAAGTCATATGATGATGTATCTGCCGGACAAAACCTCGAATCCGTCCGAGTTGTACGTCTTATCCCACATTCCTCGGCTGTTCTCGAAAGTCATCGAGTAGTTGAAGCCGGAGCTACCTCCGCCGACGACTGCGATGGGCAGACAGGCTGGCTTTGGCCTTAAACTATATCCTTTCCCCTTGTGCAAACATTCTGTCCCACTGAACCCCACCAGGAATCCGTACGCACGCTCTACCTTTAGGGCACGGGATCGCGTTTAAAGTGCTGGGCGTTCAATTCTGTGAAACCTGCCCACTTCTCGGGCAGGTCATCCAGTGCAAAGATTGCCGAGACTGGACACACTGGCACGCACGCGCCGCAGTCAATACATTCGATCGGATCGATGTAAATCATAGTCACGCTCTCGAAGTCCGCTGCGTCTTTCCTCGGATGAATGCAATCCACCGGGCAGGCGTCCACGCAAGCCGTGTCCTTCACGCCAATACAGGGTTCTGCTATCACATATGCCATCGCTTTACCTCTTCTTTCCTTCAGCGGCTAGATGTTGCATTCTCTGCCGCCCACTCATCCAAATTGTTTCTCACCCTCTCAAGCTTTCGGCCATTCAACTTAGTTCCGGCTCGTAATCGCTGCTGACGATTCCTTGATCGTCGGGATCTCACCATGCTCCACGTCTTTACGGCGCATCTGATGGAAGGTTGTAAGAATGGCTTTAGCTTTCCCCAGGGTGGCGATACGTTCCACGTAAAGATCCACTTTGGAGCCAGGAATCGCCCAGAGCGCCACCTCATCCGACAGCACATCCGGATAGGCGCTCGACCCACAGCAGCCCAAGCTCAGCGCCACTCGGCCGGTGTTAACCGCCTGCGGAACGACTGCGCAGGCAGGCGCCTCCATGGCCGGCGGCAGACTCCCTTCCACCTGCTGGAATGCCTCGGAGAAAATCAGCATCTGGTCGGCCTTCGCCAGTAGCGGCACGCCATCAGATCTTAGCCGTATAGCCGCCAGTGATCCATAGACAACATCGGGGGACCGCGACTCGAGGACCGGGATCGAGGCAATGTCTTGCTCCCGAACGTAACCCGGATCCGCGAAAACGCTGAGAGCGTCGCGACGGTCGGTGTAGTGCGCTTTGGTTGTTTCCATGTCATGCGTAAACGTGCCGATCGCGTAAAGGTCGTGATTACTTAGGGAGGCGGCGAATACCTCGGTTGCCGCTTCTTGCCAGAATCGTCAGCCCGCGGGCACGCGCCCCGTCCAGTTCCCGATACCTGCCGGCACTTTGTCCGTGAAGCAGATTGCGATGGGCGGCAAAGATAGCCAGATTGAATCAGCCAATGTTCGGGCGATTTGGCTCACTTCGGAATTCATTGATTCTCCTTTACGATCACGATGTTTAATCCCCAGCGAAGACACAAGATCAGCAAGGTCGCACGCTTCATTGCCACGCAATCCTGGAAGTGAATTCTCCACGGCCGCTCACCCAGACAATCGTTTGCGACTCATTAGAAAGCAGGTCCGCAATGGTGGTCCTCGTCAAAATATCGTCACTGGCAGCCAATCAAGTTGAACTCAACAGATCAGGCATTAACTGGCCTCTCTGGATGGTGCCAAGCCTGAAGCAGCTCGATGACCTGTTCCTCGACGGCCTGCGGTGAATGGGCGTGGTTTCCAAAATCGCTCCTCGCGGGCTAAGCCACGGGCTGCGGGTCCTTGGTCCCCGACACGCTTGCAAAGTCGCTGGAGGCCTCCAGCTCTCCTGACCATGCTTCAATACCTCCGGCCATGCTCCGGACATGGGTAGAGCCGTAAGCCACAAAGTAGGAAGCAACTTCCAAACTGTGGCACCCCGTATTGGAATAGAAGATGATTGGGGTGTCCTTCGGCCAGGAATCGAGAGCCTCGAACTTCAGTTCCACGGTGAGAAGTTGTGCCCCCGGGATATGCAGCGTCTCCCACTCCTCGGGTGATCGCACATCGATCAGCCGCCATTTTTCCCCGCGTTGGAAGGCTGCCACAACTTCCGGCGATTGTAAAACCAGAAGCCGCGAATCGTCCTCAGTTTGCAGCGTGGCCGCTACCACCGTCGGCAGGATCTGAAGTCCTGCGTCTACATCCGCGCTCTCCCGGATGCAGACTATTACCGCGTCAAGCGGGTCCGCGATATTGTGTTCCCGCATGACCTCCGCCAAGGTCTCGGCTGGCTGATAACCGCATGCGGCACACCCGCCGATGTGGTAGCGCCGGAACAAGCCCAGTTTGGCGCTGGGATAGACGCTGAGGATTTCCCCCATCGTGGTATCCAGTCCTATTTCCAGTAACAACATGCTCTACTCCTTTTTCTTTTGAACTCTTCACGTCACAGCATCCCGAGCTGGAGTTTAGCCGCCCCGGACATCCTGCTGTCGTCCCAGCGGGGCTGGAAAACCACTTCGGCGAAGAGCCCTGTTATTGAGAGCCCCATGGATCAATTACTATACGCTGAACGAGCTTCCACACCCGCAGGTCGATTTCACCTGAGGATTGTTGAACTTGAAGCCCGAGCCTTCGAGCGAGTCCACGAAGTCCACTTCAACACCCTCCAGGTATAGGAGGCTGGCCTGGTCGACAATGAGTTTGAACCCATCCGAGTCATACGTCTTGTCCAACATGTTTGGGCTGTTCTCGAAACTCATCGAGTAGCTGAAGCCGGAGCAACCTCCGCCAACGACTGCGATCCGCAGCCCGGCTGGCCTGGGCTCCTGCCCCTCGATGATCTCCTTGACCTTACTCGCCGCTTTTTCTGTTAGAGCAACCATAAACTTTATCCTTATTCTCCTTATGCAAACAATCTGTCCCACCGAATCCGACCCCAAAGCCGTCCGCGCCCCTTCGCCTCCAGGACACGGGAGCGATTTTAAAGTGCTGTTTGTTCACCTCTGTGAATCCGGGAAGTGAATTCTCCCAGGCCTTTTACCCAAGTAATCATTTGCGGCTCATTACAAAGCAGGTCCGCAAGGGTGGTCCTTGTCAAAATGTCGTCAACGGCAGCCTGCACCGTGCGCCAGAGCACCCGCAGGGAACAATCGGCAGCGCGGACGCAGTCCGGCATCTGGCCGGTATGCGTTTCACAGAAATCAACTTCAAACAATCGGCCGCCGAGCACGGCCATTACGTCGCGCAGCACTATCTGATTGGCCGGACGCGCCAGAGAATAGCCGCCGGTCCCGCGCGCCGCCGTTACGAATCCGCCTAGGCGCAGCATCCGCAGGAGCTTGCCCGCATAAGCTTCCGAGACGCCTTCGGCAGTGCTGATCTCAGGGATTGTCAGTTTTCCACCGGGCCCTTCCTGACCGACGCAGATCAGACAGCGTAATCCGTATTCTTCATGGGACGTGAGTTTCATCAATGAATCCTTACAAGCCGAGTATGCGGAGTGACATCCTCAATACCAAGTTCGAGCTTGGCCGCTTCCGACATCATATCCTTGGTCCACGGCGGGTCAAACACCAGGTCGACGTTGGCTCCAGTCACCCCCGGGACACTCTTTACCTTCAATTCCACTTCGGGCGGCAGGCTTCCGGCCACCGGGCAGTTTGGTGCCGTGAGCGTCATTCGAATAGAGACAAAACCCGCCTCATCCGCCTTGACCTCATAGATAAGTCCAAGCTCATAGATGTTAACTGGCATCTCCGGATCATAAATTTTACGGAGAACCTGGATGACTTTTTGCCGAAGCTCGCCGGATGTCATTTCGGATGTCATTGTGTGGATACCGCCTCTCCGGCGCCCCGCAGCGCCGCGCGCAACGTATGCCAAGCCAGGGTCGCGCATTTCACCCGCGCCGGAAACTCCCGAACACCAGAGAAGACGGCCAGCTTGCCGAGATCCATTGGCAACGGTTGATCGGTTGTTAAGAGGTCGTGGAACTTCGCCAGCAGAGCCTCGGCCTCGGCAATGGTCTTGCCCTTCAACGTCTCGGTCATCAAAGACGCCGACGCGGTCGAAATCGCGCACCCGGCACCCTGGAACGTCACCTTGTCGAGCACGCCGTTGTTTTCTTTGAGAAAGACCTTGCACTTATCGCCGCACAGCGGGTTGTAGCCTTCCGCCTGGCGATTCGCGTCTTCGAGCAACCGGAAATTTCGCGGCCTTCTGCTGTGGTCGAGGATGGTCTCCTGATAGAGGTCGTTGATCATGCCGCGAAGACCTCCTTCACCTTGTGAATGCCCGCCACCAGTGCGTCGATGTCTTCTCTGGTGTTATAGAACGCCAGCGAGGCCCGGGTCGTGCTCGAAACGCCAAAGCGGTCCATGACCGGCTGGGCGCAATGGTGACCGGTGCGCACGGCTATGCCTTCCCGGTCCAGGATTGTTCCGGCATCATGCGGATGCACCCCTTCGATAACGAAAGATAGTACGCCGGCCTTCTCCCGCGCCGTGCCGATGATGCGCAGGCCAGAGATACTTTCCAGAGCTTTGGTTCCGTACTGGAGTAAGTCGTGTTCGTACGCCGCGACGGCCTCCATGCCGATCTGGTCCAGGTAGTCGATCGCGGTGCCGAGCCCTATGACGCCCGCAATATCCGGGGTGCCAGCTTCGAACTTGTACGGCAGATCGTTGTACGTTGTCTTCTCGAACGTGACAGAGCGGATCATGTCGCCGCCGCCCTGCCAGGGCGGCATGCTTTCAAGCAATTTCTCTTTGCCGTACAGTACGCCGATGCCGGTGGGCCCGCACACCTTGTGTCCGGAGAAAACGTAGAAATCGCAATCCAGATTTCGAACGTCCACCTTCATGTGCGGAACTGCCTGAGCGCCGTCGATCAACACCGGGACGTTGAATTGATGCGCTGTCTGGACGATCTCGCGAACTGGATTGATGGTTCCCAGCGCGTTCGAAACGTGGCTCACCGCGACGAGCTTGGTTCGCCGGTTCAGCAGCTTTTCAAACGCGTCGAGTTCGATCTCACCACGGTCGTTGATGGGAATGACCCGCAGCACCGCCTTCTTCTCCTCACAGAGCATCTGCCAGGGCACGATGTTCGAGTGATGTTCCAAGGCCGATATCACGATCTCGTCTCCAGCGCTGACGTGCGTTCGGCCATAGGTCTGCGCTACCAGGTTGATGCCTTCCG
>JBKJUN010000126.1:0-4208 GCA_046590555.1 Bryobacter sp.
TGGTGAGACAACTACCGGCCGCCTGATCATGCAGTACGCATCTCAGAACCTGATCCCGGTAACGCTCGAACTCGGTGGCAAGAGCCCCAACATCTTCTTTGAAGACGTCATGAGCAAAGATGATGCCTATCTTGACAAGGCGATCGAAGGCTTCGTGCTCTTTGCTCTCAACCAGGGCGAAGTCTGCACCTGCCCATCGAGAGCACTCATCCATGAGTCCATTTACGATCGGTTTATGGAGAAAGTCCTTCCACGCGTGAAAGCCATACGTCAAGGGAACCCGCTCGCCTCAGACACGATGCTTGGCGCGCAAGCCTCCAGCGAACAGTTGGAAAAGATCCTCTCCTACATCGACATCGGCAAGCAGGAAGGCGCTGAAATTCTCACTGGCGGCGGACGCGCAGTTTTCGAAGGAGAAATGGCTGGCGGCTATTACGTGCAGCCCACCGTTTTCAAGGGCCACAACAAAATGCGTATCTTCCAGGAAGAGATCTTTGGCCCTGTCGTCAGCGTCACGACCTTCAAGGATGACGAAGAAGCCCTCTCACTGGCTAACGACACACTCTACGGGCTTGGTGCCGGCGTATGGACTCGTGACATGAATCGCGCCTACCACTTTGGTCGCGAAATTCAGGCTGGTCGCGTCTGGACCAACTGCTATCACCTCTACCCTGCGCACGCCGCTTTCGGCGGCTACAAGCAATCGGGCGTTGGCCGTGAGAACCACCGCATGATGCTCGATCACTACCAGCAAACCAAGAACCAGCTTGTGAGCTACGACCCCAAGGCAATGGGCTTCTTCTAAACCAATGACCATTCCACTTCAAGTCTTAGCCACAGACTCAGCTCTTGCCTTGATCGAGAAGCTGAAGACGCTGCATGGCGATTTACTCTTCCACCAATCGGGGGGCTGCTGCGACGGCAGCTCCCCGATGTGCTTCCCTCGCGGCGAGTTCATGATTGGCGATAGCGACGTTCAGCTCGGCGAAATTGGCGGCACGCCCTTCTACATGAGTAAGAGCCAGTTCGAGTATTGGAAGCACACGGAGCTCACCATCGATGTAGTTCCTGGTCGCGGTGGAATGTTCTCGCTTGAAGGCCCAGAGGGTCTTCGCTTTCTCACTCGTTCACGTCTGTTCACCGAGGAAGAATACGTCGTACTGGAATCCGCTAACCGCGTTTGACTCGACCCATTGCATCCGATTCCGAAGCTTGATAAGCTTTCCCGTACGCCAGCGCTAGGTCTCGCTGGATTTTTTTTGAAACAAGGGGATTTCGCTATGAAGAATTTTCTGGCCATGTGTGCCGCCATTCTCACGAATGTGGCACTCAGCTATGGTCAAGCCGTCTACGGTAGCATCGTCGGCACAATCACAGACTCCACCGGCGGCGTACTTTCCGGTGCCAAACTCACCATCACCGACCTTGGCCGCGATGTCAACGTCAAAACCACCAGCAATGATTCTGGCAACTTCTCCCAGCGCTTCCTCATCGCCGGTCGCTATCGCATCCGGGTCGAGGCTGCGGGCTTCAAGACCTATGTGCAGGACAACGTCGGGGTGTCGGTCGATACTGAATCCCGCGTCGACATCGCTATGCAGATCGGTGATGTAACCCAGACCCTTGAAGTCACAGCGGAAGGCTCCGTGCTCAAGACCGAACGAAGTGATGTCTCCACCACCTTTAGCGACAAGACCATCATCAATATCCCGGTGCTGAACCGGAAGTTCACCAACTTCCAATTGATGACGCCAGGCGTCGTCGCGTGGCCGACATCAGCGACGGCCCCTTCGCCCGAAAATCCACAAGGTTCCTACCGCATGCTTGTCAACGGCCAGAGCTTTGCCGGCACGAGCCATCTGCTCGACGGCACAGACAATCACGACGCAGTGCTTGGCTGGCTTGTGATCAATCCAACCCTTGAGTCTGTCACTGAAGCCAAGATCACCACCGCCAACTACGACGCCGAATTCGGCGTTGCCAGCGCGGGTGTGGTCAGCGCACAAACCAAGTCAGGTACCAACCAATTGCACGGTAGCGCCTTTGAGTATCTCCGCAACAATGTGATGCAAGCACGCAATCCCTTCACACAGTCCCGAGTGATTCCGGGCTCCAACGGCAAAACCATTCCACTCACCCAGTGGAATCAGTTTGGTGGTGCTGTCGGCGGAGCGATCATCAAAAACAAGCTCTTCTACTTTGGCGACTTTCAGGGCTCCCGCCGCAATACTGGCGGCGGCGCGCTGCTGCGGGTTCCCTCTGCTGTTGAACGGTCTGGCAACCTCAGCAGCCTCAACGTTCCCATCTTCGATCCACAAAGCGGCGCAACTCCTGCAACGCGCACCCGCTTCCCTGGCGACATCATTCCGGCCGCTCGGCTTTCCCCGCAATCGCAAAATCTTTTGAAGCTGATTCCACTACCCAACGCGAGCGCCATCCTCGATCAGCCGAACTTTGCCTCCTCCGGTGGAGTCAAGTATGACGACGAATCTTTCACCGGCCGCGTTGACCATTTCACCACCGACAAGCTCCACATCTTTGGGCGCTACACCATGCAGCAGTTCCGCATTCTGGCCCCCGGTTCTTATGGTGCGGCCGGCGGCGGTGGGCTCGATGCCTCTGGCTCTATCAGTGCCTTTGCCGGCACATCAGACACGCGCAACCAATCCATCGCAAGCGGCTTTGACTACGCCTTACGCCCCAACCTGCTCACCGACTTCCGCTTCGGCTGGGTGCGTTACAAGCTTGCGGTACAGCCCAATGGCATCGGCACCGCCCCAGCTAAGGACGCTGGCATTCCCGGCTTGAACAACGACAACAACTTTACATCCGGAATGCCCGGCTTCTTTGTTAATGGCTACGGCAGCGGCGGTGCCATCCCCTTCCGCTTCGGCTATGCACTCGGCGTCAACGGCTGCAACTGCCCTCTCATCCAGGATGAGAAGCAGGCACAGTTCGTCAACAACTGGACCAAAATCCAGGGCAATCACACCATCAAGTTTGGCGCGGACATCCGCCGCGCCTTTAACCTGCGAGTACCCAGCGACCGTCACCGCTCAGGCGAGTTGAATTTCGACGTCGCCCGAACGCAAGGAACAAGCGGCGGATCGGGACTGGCTACCTTCCTCCTCGGCGATGTATCTCGCTTCGAGCGTTATGTGTCCAATGCGCTGGACGCGCGCGAAACTCAAGACCGATGGTTCTTCTACGGTCAGGATTCGTGGCGCGTAACCAAGAAACTAACCATTAATTACGGCTTGCGGTGGGAGATTTATCGCCCGCAAGTCGTTAGCGGCGACCGCAAAGGCGGGTTTCTCGACCTCGAAACCGGCGAAATGAAAGTAGCGGGCGTCAATGGTGTGGGCCGCGACTTAAACGTTACGTCTCCCTTAACCAACTTTGCACCCCGCCTTGGCATCGCTTACCAGATCGACCAGAAGACCGTTATCCGTGCCGGTTATGGCCGCGGCTTCAACCTCGGTGTGTTCGGCTCCATTTTCGGCCACAACGTAACCCAGAACCTGCCAGTGCTTGGTATTCAATCCAACCAGCCTGCCAACAACTTTGACTCCGTATTTAGCCTGAATGCCGGCCCCACCGCGCTCGATCCCGCCGCAATTCTTGCCGCCCAACCCAAGGGACCAAATGGCTTCAACCGGCTGCCAAACGGTGTCACCGCGTTCGTCATCACCAATCCCATCCGCTTCCCCACCGTCGATTCCTGGAACCTCACCATCCAGCGTCAACTCGGTCAGGGCATGTCCATGGAAATCGGCTACGTCGGAACCAAGGGCACGCACGTCTTTGCCGGCAACGGTGGCGACTACGATCCCAATCAGGCCGACATTAATGGCTTCGGCACCCTCACCACCAATCAGCGCAAGCCCTTCTTCAACAAGTTCGGCTGGTCGCAGAACCTGCGTTACTACGGCAGCGACGCGAGCAACAACTACCATTCAATTCAAGCCCGGTTCGACAAACGCTTCGCCTCAGGCCTTTCGCTGATGACGCACTATACATTCTCAAAGAACATCGACTACAGCGGAGTCTACTATCCGCGTGATGCCAAGCTAGCCCGCGGCGTCTCAGACAACAACCGCCCAATCGTGGCTTTCCTCGCTATCGTCTACGAAGTTCCTTTCGGCAAAGGCCGCAAGCACATGGCCAACGCTCCCAAGGCAATGGAACTCATGTTCGGCGGCTGGCAG
>JBKJUN010000166.1:0-4699 GCA_046590555.1 Bryobacter sp.
CGGGTGTATTCATTGTCGGCATGCGGCACGATGGCGGCGTCGAAGGTATGAAGGACATGGGTGAGGTCCGTGTAAGGGATTTCCGGGACGAAGCTCGCATTGGGGAAGCGGGCGAGCCATTCCAGGATCCGGGGACCGTCGGTATAGCCGACAAAGAGGAAGCGCCAGTCCGGAAAGCGCCGGAGAACGTTTTCGAGCAAGGGGAGGTGGGTGCGTGTCCAATGGATGCCGCCAGTGAAGCCGATGTAGACGGCTCCGGGCGGTTTGGGCCACCAAGGCGAGAGGCGGAAGTCCGGGTTGTGGGTGGCGAAGGCAGTAGGGTCAGTGCAGTTATGGAAGACGAGTTTGCGGGAGTGGGAGACGGAATCGGCGACGGTCTGGTTGACGCAGAGGACGAGGTCGGCGGCATCGGTGAGCGACGAGATGTCGGCGGGGTCCATGCCGAAGCCGGGGGCGCGGAAGTCGTCGGAGAGATCGAAGATGGTTTTGACAGCATGGGGCCGGAGCCGGTGGGCGGCGGGGGTTTGGAGGCGGCCGGCGGTGTTGAGCCAGAGCAGGAAGGGTTGATGGGCGGCGGCCTGGTGGCGGAGGTAGCGTGCCATGCGGGCGGAGCGGAGTTGGCGGAACGGGGAGAGATACCAGTCCCAGAGGGTATAGGTGGAATCGAGGATGGTGACGGGTTTACCGCCAGGTGTTTGCCAGGACTGGGAGGAGAAGCGCAAAGGAGACAGGTACTTGGAGAAGCCGGCCCCGGCGAGCGTGGGTGGGTTGACGAAGATACCGGCGGAGAGAGCGGGCGACTGGTCGAGCAAATGGATGAAGATGGCCTGATTCCGCTTGAGGCGTTCGGGGATCCAGGGCAGGTTGGAAAAGTTGAGGAGGACCACGCTAGTGTGTGCCGGCGGCAGTGACGATTCCGGTCAGCCGGCCAAGCCCGCTGAGGAGTGGTGGTTGAGGGCGGAGTGGTAAATGGGGATGGTTGCGTTCGCCGCTTGTTCCCAGCTCCATAGGGTGAGAGCGGGCGATTGACTGGAACCTATCGATGGATCTTGCAGAGCGTCGCGGAGGCTGCTGCTCAAGCTTGCAATAGAGCCTTGTTCAAAGAAGAAAGCGGGCGTGTCTTCGAGCTGCGCGCGGACGGCTTCTGTATCTGGAAGGATGGGGCGTACGCCATAGCTGCGAGCGAGCATGAGGCTGCCCGAGGTGAGGATTCGACGGAAGGGATAGACGGCACAGTCTGCCGCCGAGAAGTAGAGCGGGAGTTCCGCATCCCGGGCAAATTGCAGGCGGAGTTCGACATTGGGGAGTCCAGCGGCGTAGTCGCGGATGGTCGTCTCATAAGCCTCGGATTCGGGTTCCCCGACTACGAGCAGGCGCGCTCCCGTGGTGGCGACACCCAAGGAACGCCAGGCCACCAACAGATCTTCGAGACCCTTGTATGGTTGTATCAAGCCTAAAAACAGGAATAGACGTTCGCCGGGTGGGATCTGGAGAGATGCCCTTGCTTCCGGTTTCGGAATGGAAGGCCCATAATGATCCCGGTAGTGCGGGTGAGGGATGACATTCCTGCGCGCTTGCGAGGCGGCACGCGAATCGACCAGGTGGAAGGCAAGTGGATTGTGGGTAATGATCTGATCGGCGAGTCTCGCAATGGTCCGTCGCAGGAAACGGTGCCAGGCAGGCCAAGTCGCGTTATGAGGTAACTCGTTATGGAGGGTCCAGACAAGAGCATGGCCGCTGCATTTGACTAAGATCAAATCCAGAAGAAGAGCGATGCCCTCGACAAACTGTCCGAAGATGGAGAGGCGCGGAACATACGCTTCATACCAGTGGAGATGAAGGATAGAACCGGGCTGTTCCTTTTTCAGAGTTCGGAACATTGGCATTAGCCGGGAGGAGGATTTAAAGTATGTTACCGCGAGCCCCTTATTTCTGAGTGCCTGTGCCAGCAGGTCCAGGTAGGGGTTGTGTTGACGCCAGTCTGGAGCCATGACAACACTCAGAGAGGGAGTGAATCCGGTTGGCATGGGCTGGTGATCTACGGGACGAAGGAGCGGCACCAACCGTCGAAGACGAGGAGGGCATAGATCTGCTGGGAGCGGTCTTCCAGGCGATGCGCGTTCAGGACCGTATCGATACAGTCCTTCTGGATGAAGCGAGTGCAGCCGCCGCTGGAATGCAAAGTTTCCGATACGAAGGAGGCGAGTTCGTTACGGAACCAAGATGCGAGCGGGACCGGGAAGCCTTTCTTCGGCCGGTAAACAATCTCCTGAGGGAGTAGTGGCTCGGCTACCTTCTTCAGAATGTACTTATTCTGATCTCCTTTAAGTTTCAACGAGGAAGGGAGCCGATAGGCGAATTCTACAACCTGATGATCCAGAAAGGGGACTCTGAGTTCCAAGGAGTGGGCCATACTCATACGGTCGGCCTTTACGAGAAGATCATCGGGTAGCCAGGTGTTGATGTCCAGGAAGGTCATCCGGTCCAGAGCGTCTTGCCGAGAGCAGCGGCTATAGACATCGTCGACGGATCGAGAGTGTTGGGCGGGTGGGTTTAGAAGGGCTGAGCGGGCGATATCGGGCTCGAATACTTTGCTGACACCGCGATATGCCTGTTCGAGCGGGATATTGACTTGCTGCGCCTTCCGCCGCACGCGTTGTACCGGCACCATAGCGGCGGCAGACCAGAAGGCTCGCCTCAACGGGCCGTCCTTCCAGGCGTCTACAGTGGTGTGCTTCCGATAGCCGTAACCGGCAAAGAGCTCATCGGCGCCTTCCCCGGACAGGGCTACGGTGACATATTGACGGGCGTAGCGACACAGAACGTAGAGCGGGAGAGAGGCTTCATCGGCTACAGGCTCATCCATGAACCGGATGACAGCTTGTATCGACTGGCTGAAGTCGGCCGCGGTGAGAAGAACTTCGTGATGGTTGGCACCGCAATGAGCCGCCACCTGGCGCGCATACGGCAGTTCACTCTCTGGAGAATCGTAGCCGATGGAAAAGGTATTGATGCTTCCTTTCGCTCCGGAAGCCATCATCCAGGCGACGATGGCGGAAGAATCCAAACCGCCGGATAGCAACGCGCCCAGCGGAACGTCGGACTCCAAGTGCAGTTTGACGGTTTCTTGCATCAACTGCGCCAAGGCATCCACAGCGTCCTGTTCGGTGATGTGCTGCGAGGAAGAAGGCAGATCCCAGTAACGCCGGATCTTCAGCTTTCCATCGCTCAGGGAGAAGCAGTGTGCCGGCGGGAGCTTCCGCACATTTTCGATGATGGTCCGGGGCGCGATGACGTATCGATGGTTGAGATACTCTTCGAGCGCCACCGGATCTATGCGGCGGGGGATGGAGTCGAGAGTTAGCAGGGAGCGGAGTTCCGAGGCAAAGGCGAAGTTATCTTCACCGTGCCAGTAGAAGAGGGGTTTAATTCCCAGACGATCCCTGGCGCCGAACAACACCTTTCGGCGGGCATCCCAGATCACGAAGGCGAACATACCGCGAAGATGACTGACGCAGTCCTCGCCCCATTGTTGCCAGGAGCAAAGAAGCACCTCGGTGTCCGAGTTCGTGCGGAAGGCATGACCCAGCGACACTAACTCCTGGCGCAAGGCGCGGAAGTTGTATATCTCGCCGTTGAAAACCAGGCAGGCGGACTCATCTTCTGTGGCCATGGGCTGGTGGCCACCAGAGGATAGGTCGATAATCGCAAGCCGGTTGAACGCGAGACCGACATTGCCACCTATCCAAACGCCATAGTCATCAGGGCCACGATGAGCTTGCTCCGCACGCATGCGGTTTAGACACTCTTCTGAAACGCGACGGTTGATGTCGTTGTATAGCAGGCCGTTAATACCGCACATTGAGTGAGTCAGTTCTCCCGTAAGAAGCCGTTCTGGACGAGCTTTCGGATACCTTCGTCATACAATAAATGACGGATAGCACCGACATAGTGTCTGCAGGGTCGTGCTTCTAACGAAGTAGCTAGTGAAACGTCATAGTCCTGAGGGAGGAGTTGCAACCCATGTTGTGAGCTGCACAATGCGAACAGGGTTTGTTCAATCAGCCATGGGTGGCTCGTGATCGTGGGCAGGGCGAGAAACCGTTCAACTGCGGCGAAGGTTACTGACTTACGGTGAATCAGGCCGAGCCCGGAGTTGAATCGCGACTGCAGTGAGAACCAACATTGCGCGCGCACGTCATCCGCCGTGACGGTATAAGAGTCCTTGACATCGCCATTGACGGTGTTGAGTAGATAGGTTGGGTCTTCGATCCGGCGCAAGAGTTCAGTGGGATGGCGAAAGAAAAGAACGTCGCTATCTATCAGCAGCATGCGATCCGATTCCAGATAGTGAAGGAAGTCGAACAGTTTTAGAGCGAGACAATGGCTCGCACGGAGTTGTTTGCACAATGGATAGGGTTGCAGCACCTCGTTCATGACGCGGTCCGCTTCGGATCGGGGAATCAGCCGCGCGTTCGGAAAGTGGTTCGACAGGAGTTCGCGCGAAGTGGCCTGGAGGCTGCCGTCGTCATGGATGCAGAGCTTGAAGGTGGACGCTGACATGCGGTAGAAGCTTTTCAATGCCCAAAGCATATTGAGCAAGTCGCTTTCAGAGGTCAAGACATGGATCTCACATACATCGCTTACGGTTTGTTTCACCGGAGCGGTAGAGAGTATCCGGGGCCGGACAAGGTCCCGG
>JBKJUN010000199.1:0-7261 GCA_046590555.1 Bryobacter sp.
CATCCACCTGGCAAAGGAGGACGCAGAGATCCGAGCCATCAGCAACTCTTGGGAATACCGCTGGGCTGACTATCAATTCTGGACCAGTAACGAAGCAAAGGAACTCCTGGCCCAGCACAGCGTAGAACTATTTACCTACCGGCAACTCGCTCAAGCCTGAACAAGCGCCTGTCCATAGGCGCACCAGCCTTAAAGCAGTCGACCGGGCCGGGACACAGCAATCTTCCGGTGCAATCGCTCCTGCCGGTGCAACAACTCGACGCTTCGGTGCCAGTTGAGAGCCTCGCTCGCACACTCAAGCGCCATGAAAAGATTCTTCTCTGTGTGCTCATAGTACTTCGCCAGTTCCACTAGGGAATCTGCCCGGTACGGGTTCTTCGCTTGCGCAAGGTCAGTCCAGATCGTAAGTGCTTCGGTAATCCGCAATCGCTTCTTCTCGATCAGACTTAGCTCCCACAGGCATCGAAACATCAACTCATCACTCATCTGCGCATGGATCGCCCGTCGATAAAGAACAGCAGCCTCATCCAACCTCTCTTGCGCCGCCAGCCACCGGGCCAGTCCGCTCAATTCCGCCCCATGCGTAAGCTGACAAGCCAGCGGATCATCAAAGGCAACAGGAATCACACCAGCCAAAAACGCCAGCGATAGAATGTCCAGCGCATTATGCTCCAGCACTGCCTTCAGCTGCTCAGCTCGCCCGGTCCGAAGGAAGTCGAAGTACAACTGCGGAATCATTTCCCCCGGCACATCCCCCACCCGCTCGTGTCCAAGGATCTGCCTCTCCAGCTCCACCAGCCGGCAAGACTCAAAGCGCAGCTTCCACAATCGCCTCGCGCCATAAAGCAAATCCAGATGCTCCAGCCGCGAGAAAGGCGTCTTCTGCCGCGCCAGCGTATAACGAGTCTCAAGCAGCGGCTGATCATAACTGCGCCCGTTATAGCTCACCAGGGTATCGAAGTCTGCCAGGTAAGCAGCAAGCGAATGCAGCGCACTGGCTTCCTCCCCATGCTCCCGGATAAACCACTGCTTCAGCACAAACCCCTCACGCGAAACGCTGGCCGCACCAATCAGAAAGGCCAGCGTACCAGCCCCTCCCGCAAGCCCGGTCGTCTCGGTATCTAGATAGGTCCAGCGACGCCCCTCAAGCCCCTGCAGTCGCTCCACCAGCACATTCCCGTGTTGGTGATCGTTCGGGTAGAATCGCTCCACCTCAAGATGGCGCCCTAATTCGGTTTCTACTTCGACTCCGCCAAGGCACGACGAATCCAGAACGCGCGGTGCCTCCAGCGAAGCTACAAATCGCGCATCCACCTTCTCCATACGCTTACGCAATAACGCAAGCTGCGCCTGAAGTGCACTCTCCAATATTCGTGATCTCTTCGCCTATTTTACGGCTTCGTCGGCGTGATAGCTAGAGCGAACTAGCGGTCCACTCTCCACATGCCGAAAACCAAGCTCAACCCCATACGCTTTGAGCGCAACAAAATCCTCAACCGGCACATAGCGAACAATCGGCAGATGCTTCACAGAAGGCCGCAAATACTGCCCCAACGTGAGAATATCCACCTGATGGTCGCGCAGCATCCGCATCGCCTCCCGCACCTCATCCAGCGTCTCACCCAAACCAAGCATCAGCCCGGACTTGGTCGGCGTCGCAGGGCTCTTCTGTTTCACATAAGCCAACATCTCGAGACTTCGCTCAAAGCGAGCCCCGAGACGCACCTGCTTGTACAATCGAGGCACCGTCTCTGTATTGTGATTCAGCACATCCGGCCGCGCCTCAAGAACAATATCCATCGCCTCATGCGAACCCTGAAAGTCAGGCACCAGCACTTCCACTCCACACCCAGGTACACGCTCACGAATCGCGCGAATCGTTGCCGCAAAAATCCCTGCCCCGCCATCGGGCTGGTCATCGCGATTGACGCTCGTGATCACGGCAAACTTCAAGCCCATCCGCGACACGGCTTCCGCCACACGACGCGGCTCATCCTGGTCGACAGCCAGGGGAGCCCCCTTCTGTACGGCGCAAAACCCGCAACGCCGCGTACACAGATTCCCCAGAATCATGAACGTAGCCGTCCGCCGGTTCCAGCAGTCTCCGATATTCGGGCAAGCCGCGCTTTCACAAACCGTATGCAGCTTCAGCTCAGTCACCAACTGCTTCAGGTCGCGGTAATTTTCCCCAACCGGTGCCGGGGCCTTCAGCCATTCCGGACGCTTCGACTTTGCGGGCTCAATCGATAAAAGCACTATGATTCCAGTTTAGCTTCGAGCGAGTTCTCAAGCACCGAATCCTTACGGAACCGTTCAAATCGCAATGCTGCGGCAAACCCAGCTTCAACAGCCGCCCGCGGAATGAACCCAATCAATTCGCTACCCGCCACTTCCACTCCAAATCCCGCAGCCTCGCGAACCACTGCAGCAAAAACCTCATGCAGCGGCGTCGCCTCAAAGTCAGTCAGATTGATCGAAACCTGTGCCTGCCCGCGCGTGTGCAACATCATTCCCATCGCCTTCACATGAGGCATCCCGCCAGAACTGGCCCGAATTTTCTTCGCAATCGCCTTGGCTACATCCAGCCTTTCGGTATTCAGATTGACGTTATAGGCGATCAAAAACTTGCGAGCTCCAACCACACAAGCCCCAGCGGTGGGATGCAATTGACCATTGCCAAAATCAGGCGCCCGCTCACTGCTCGCCTTCAAGTCCTCAATCAAACCCTCAAATTGCCCCCGGCGAAGATTCTCAAGACTTTCCCTCCCAGCCACCCGTGCTGCCGCCTCATACAAATACACGGGCACCCCAAAGCGCTGCCAGATCTGTTCACCGGCGCACACCGCAAGTGCCGCGCACTCTGACAAACTGATCCCTCGAACGGGCACAAACGGCACCACATCGGCCGCACCAATCCGCGGGTGCTCTCCCCGGTGCCGGGTTAGATCAATCCGTTCCGCCGCAACCCCAACAGCCCGCACCGCCGCCTCGCAAACAGCCTCGGGTTCACCGGCAATCGTAAACACACTCCGGTTGTGATCCGCATCCGATTCGCGCCCTAGTAAAGTGACGCCGGCCACAGTCTCAATCGCAGCCTCAATCGCCAGCAACGTAGCCTCTTCACGTCCTTCCGAAAAATTAGGCACACACTCGACAATTCTTTGTTTCATGACCCGATCGGCCCTTCCCCTTCCGTTAGTGCAACCAATATCTGCTCCTTGCGTTTTAATGCTCCCTGCTCAGCCGTATCCATCGCCACCCCATAAAACGCCACAGCAAATCCGAAGGTCAACAGCAGCACACCATAGAAGCCAAGTTGCGATTCAAACGCATACCGAGCCATATACGCCAAGCCAATCGGAATCCCCAATACTGGATAAACCAGCAGCATCCACATCTGAAACTTGCTCCCGCCACGAGCACGCCATGAATTCTGGGGATTGGCTGCACGAGGATAGTAAACCGTTCCCAAATTCCCCAACCCCGTAAAGAAGACAGCCATCACAGTAGTTACTGCAAACGCCTCGGCAATCTTGAGACCACTAATTGGCAACCTCAAGATTAAACAGACGACCGTTATGATGGTGAGTTCAAGAAAGATATATACACTCGCCGTAATATTCTTCGCAAGCAACACCGTTCGCAACTGCACCGGAGCAATCCAGTAAAACTGAGCTGCCGTCCGGTCAAAACCGAAGCTGTTAAACAGCGCAACCTCACCCAGCATCATCACCGAATAAACGCTGATCCAGGTCAGGAAATTGCTTTCCATCGCTCCGCTTTCGCTTAATCCGTTCCGGCCAAAGGTCAGCGGCAACCAGACAACCAGCCCAAAGGTAAAGCCCATAAAAAAGACCAGCCGAAACCTTGAGCTCCGGGCCAGCGACTGCATCTCTTTCTCAACAAGAGCCGCCAGTGGATCCGCAAACAAATGCCTTGGCCAACGAAACAGTATTGACGTCCACCCTGCTCCGCTCGTAGTTCCCCCGTGTCCAGATTGCGCCCTGGCCGCATCCACATCAAAGTGCAGACTCCGGTGGAACTGCCATCGTCCAAACCAGATCGCCGCTACTGTATAAAGAAGCATCAGCGAGAGATTCAACATCGGCAAGCGCCCCATCGCTAGCCCCGCTGCCGCCCCCCAGGGAAACATCGATTGATTGAAATTGAGCAACGCCGACTTCACCCCAGCCGGCAACCCCATCATCGCAATCATCTGCGGGCTGACCATCAAAATTACCAGCACCAGCACAGCCACCTCGCGCAATCCCTTACGCTCCATCAAGCGGCCCACCAGATCCTTGATCCCGGCTGAGAGATATAGGTTGAAGACAACAAAGAGAAGAAGGCTTGGAGGCGCCCACCCGGGGATCTCTGGATTCCGCATCAGCCCCACAAAGGCTCCAGTCAGCAATAGCATCACCTCAACGCCAGTCGACAACCGTAACAGCACCTCAATCAGAAATAGCTGTCGTTCGGGCACGGGGTAGACCATCAGCTTCCGGGTATCAAGCGACATTCCGGTAGAAGCCAAAAAAACCGGCACGAACTGCCAATACAGAAACGCCGCCAGCAGCCCAAAGGTCAAAACAAACTCAAAGCTGGCAAAATCACTCGGCTTCACATTGCCCAGCAGCACAGCAAGCCCCACTCCCCCACCGGCCAGCATCAGATACCACACCGCCATCACCACCGTGCCAACCCAGTAGCCGCCCATCTGCGGCTTGCGGTAAAAATTGAGAATCGTCCGCCACTGCGCCCAGAGTATTGCCGCTCCCGGCGTATCCATTAGAGCCATGACAAGTCTGCTGCAGTCCGGTTATGTTCTCCTACCGTACGCACAAACAGATCCTCCAGCGTCTCGGTCTCGCTGCCTTGCCGCAACTCATCGAGAGTCCCTTCGGCGACCAACTTGCCCTCGTGGATGATTGCGATACGATCACACAACCGTTCCACCACTTCCAGCACATGCGAGGTCAGAAAGATGGTCGACCCATTCTTCACCAGATCAAGCAGTAGATCCTTCATCAACCGTGCACCAACCGCATCGACGCCCTCAAATGGTTCATCCATCAGAAACAACTGCGGCCGGTGGATCAGCGCTGCAGCCATCGCCACACGCTTGCGCATCCCCTTGGAATACTCGGAAATCAATTTCCGGCCAGCCCCTGCCAATTCAAAAAACTGCATCAACTCTTTGGCTCGCTCGGCCGACATCGACCGCTGCAAGCCATACATCCGTCCGATGAACTCGAGGTATTCTCTACCAGTCAGATTGTCGAAGAGCAAGGTTTCATCGGGCACAAGCCCAATGCGACGACGTGCTCTCAGACCAGCTTCAGGGTTAGCTGCATCAATAGGCTCCCCAAGCAGGAATATCTCCCCTGAGGTCGGCTGGGCTACTCCCATCAGCATTTTGATGGTTGTCGTCTTCCCAGCACCATTGGGGCCGAGGAATCCGTAAAAGCACCCTTGGGGCACAGAGAGGCTGAGTCCGTCAACCGCCGCCTTCGTCCCATAGGTCTTGCGCAGGTTCTTTGTTTCGATGGCTAGCACTTTCTGTATTATCTCTGTTCAAGTTCCAGAATCCGTCGACGATATGAAAAAGGTGGAGCCTATGCCGTTTGCTCAAAAGGAAATTGGAAAGATCCCGCCGCCTGCTGCCGCGTCGGTGATGACTGCTGAAAATCGTCAAATTCTCTTCCGGCAGAAACTGCAGCGTGTTCTCAACAACCTGCCACCCTTCTCTCCGATCCTCAATCGCCTGATCGGAAGTCTGGCCAGCGAAGACGTCCGGTTCAGCGATCTGGCCAGCCTCATAGAAAAAGATACTGTCCTCAGCGGCCACGTTCTCCGCCTCGTCAATAGTGCCGCCATGGCCCGCCGCAGCCGCATCAATTCCATCTCGCATGCGGTCAGTATTTTGGGACTCGTCCGGCTCAGAAATTTCCTCTTCAGCCTATCCATCGCAAGGCTCTGGCAGAGCACCAAAACCATTCCCCCATGGTCCATGGCCCAGTTCAATCTCCATGGAGCAGCCGTTGCCCTTCTTTCCGATCTACTCGCCCAAAACTGCCAATGCCAATATCCAGAAGGTGCATTCCTCTCAGGCCTGCTTCACGATTACGGCAAGCTCCTGATTGCTGCCGCCCTGCCTGAACAATTCACTGAAATCGTCAAAATGGTGCTCGAAGGCAAAGGCACCCAAATTGAATGCGAGCGTGAAATCACCGGCTTCACTCATCCAGAACTCTCCGCCATGACTCTCAAGGCGTGGCACCTTCCAGAAGATATCGTGCGTGGTGTCGAATTTCACCACACGCCAGAAGAAGAAGCAAAAGTCCTGCTAGAGGCCCCCAACGGAATCCTCCTCAGCCGCATCGTGTATGTTGCTGATTCCGTAGCACGTGATCTCGGTCTCCATGTCGCAGCCCTCGAAGGCCCTATCCAACCCTCTCGCGACAAAGCAATCGAAACCCTCGAAGCACTCGGCTTCGGAGCAAGCGCTTCCTCAATCCTCGAAACTTTCGAGGTCGAATACGAAGCAATCCGCGCTTTCTTCTAACCTAGTTCTTCTTCGGAACCGCGCTGCCCTTGCTCAACTTCCTGAAGTACTCGGCAACCTGGTCGGCATAACCGCTCGGCACACGATCCGGAGTCGCACTCCTGGCTTCGTTCGCGCCTTCCTTGCCATCCAGGTCCCGTCTTAACTTCAGTTCCAGTTGCTCAAGAACGGGCAAGAGCTGTGCTCTCATCTGTTCCACCAGCGCCGGATTTCCTTTAAACTTGTTCGGGTCAAGCGCCGCCATCTCTTGCAGCAACTTCTTGATCTCGGCCTGATCCTGTTCATTGCCGCCAAGCTTGCCACGCATCGACTCCAAATCACGCAAGCTCTGCGAGAAATTCCGCTCTACGCTGCGCACCTCTCCTGCATTCGGCAAGCTCGGCTGATTCTGACCCGTATTGATCGCACCGTTGTCGCGGAATGGGCTGCTTCCACCACCACCCCGCATTTCGTTCGGACGGCCTTCGTGCCCACGGCCACCACCTTGTTGCCCAGGCTGCTGCCCTTGTCCAGGCTGCTGGCCCTGGTGGTTTCCGGCTTGCTGGCCCTGGCCTTGGCCCTGCTGCTGGCCCTGGCCGCCTTGCTGTCCACCCTTTTGACCTTGCTGCCCTTGTCCAGGCTGATCGCCTTTCTGCTGTCCTTGTCCGGGCTGCTGACCCTTCTGTTGACCCTGCTGGCCCTGGCCCTTCTGCTGTC
>JBKJUN010000281.1:0-1959 GCA_046590555.1 Bryobacter sp.
CCAGCCCATCCGGCCATCTCAATGGCTTGCTCTGGCGTGCAATGGCTCATGATCCAGGGGTTGTAAGCGCCAATCGGCATAATCGCCAGATCAATCGGCTTCGATCCACGCAACTCCTGAAAACTCTTTGTGTGTGAAGTATCGCCAGAGAACAACACCTTGTACTTGCCAGCCTCGATCAGATAACCGTTATACCCGCGATGCGTATCGCGACGTACACGTGCACCCCAATGCTTCACCTCAACACCCTTCACTTGCACGGGCCCAAACTGCGCCGTCTCCCTCCAGCCCAGTTCGGTAACGCTCTTCCACTTCGGCACGTTCAACAGATCCTGCGTCTCACGGGCACACACCACCGGGATCCCTGTGTTGGCCAGCGCACGCAGCGAACGCATATCCCAATGATCAAAATGCGCGTGGCTTAGCAACACAAGATCAATCTTCGGCAAGTCTGGAATAGCCAATGCCGGTTCAACCAGACGCTTCGGCCCCAGCGTTCCTAAGAGCAGATCAATCCCGCAGCGATTGCTAAACACCGGGTCAGTTAAAATCGTAAATCCGTCAATCTGAATCAGCGTCGTGGCATGCCCCAACCAAGCCACATTCAGCCCCACATTATTCCAGCCCAGCGGATTGGGCTTAGCCGGTGCTTTGGCTATTACCTTGAACATCTCTTCTCCAAACTGATCAAAGAAAATCGGAGCCTGCCGGTAAACCGCATACCCGGCCATTCCAAGTGCCACCGGGGCACCAGACAAAAAGAGCTGTCTTCGACTAATAGCCAAAGCGCTCCTCCTTCCAGGGGTCTCCATGATTGTGGTATCCATTGCGCTCCCAGAAACCCGGCTTGTCTTCAGCAAGCAACTCAAGCCCACCCAGCCACTTTGCAGACTTCCACGCGTAAAGCTGCGGCACTATCAGCCTCGCCGGCCCGCCATGCTCAGCGGTCAGCGCCACCCCGTCGTGATGCGTCGCGACAAGCGCATCCTCCATCAGGAAATCCCCAACCGGCAAATTCGTCGTCCACCCATAGTCGTAACCGAGCGCACTCACAAACTTGGCTTCCGGCTTGGCCCCGCCAGCCAACTCCATCAAGGTAGAAACGGCAACGCCACTCCATTTGTTATCGAGTCGTGACCATCGAGTAACGCAGTGAAAGTCTGAGAAAACCTCCACCCGGGGCAGTGCCATAAACTCATCCCAGGTCAGAGAAACTTCTTTCTCGACAAGGCCAAAAATATCAAGCCGCCACTTCACCATATCGATCGGCGGTGTCCCGCTAGCGTCAAGCACCGGCCACTTCACGGTCTGGCTCTGGCCAGGCGGAATCCGCTGGTCACGTTTTGTATCGGGCGAAATAATCATCTTTGTATTTGGATGAGCTTCACTGGCTCAACGATCTTTCCAAAAGTTAAAACTGTCATCGGACACACCGTAATGCAAATGCCGCAACCGATACAAGAGGAATTCTGATTGTTCAATTCCTTTTGTTGCAGCGCATAACTCATGACGTCGATACCCACCTGACAGTTGCGTGAACATTCTCCACAGGCGATGCATTTGTCATTGGCGACAATAGCAAAACGGCTCCAGCGCATCCTGGTATAAAAGCTCGCCCATGCCTCCATCATCTTCGCCAGTGGGCACCAGTAGCGGCACCACACCTTTCCTCCAAAGAACGGATAAAGCGCCACCGGCAGAATCCCCACCAGCCAGGTATCAACGATCAGCCGGTAATATTTGATCCCCGTCCCGGCCGGCTCTCGAAAAGCCTTCACGATATCCTGCCCCAGCATCAGCACGGTCACAACAACGGCCGCCCCCAGCACAATAAGGTTCATCCGCTCCCACGAGATCGCAGTGCGCCCCTTCGGTGCCAAATGCCGCCAGCGGTCCCCCAGCGTTTCAGCCAGCCCGCCACAACCACAAATCCACGTGCAATACCGCTTGCCATGAAAC
>JBKJUN010000401.1:0-6727 GCA_046590555.1 Bryobacter sp.
ATTGAAAGAACATATTGCTATTCCGGCAGATGTAGTTAAATCTGCAAAAGCCGGAAATAAAACAGGACTTGATTCTGCCAATAAAAAATGGTACGCTAATTCTGATGAAATCTCCGAATTTCTTAGCAAAGCAAATCCTAATTGGCCATTAGCAGACATGAAAATGATGATGACCGACCACCTTAAACTTACAACTGATGAAGCTGTGCAGCGGATAAAAAAGAATTATGATGCTGATGTTGTGGCATACGATAAAGTACATGATGAAATTCTAAAAATGTCGGCCATGCTTGCTGATGGCATCATCAAACAATTTCCCGAAAAATTTAAATGAGGTAAGCAAAATAAAACTACAAAATGGATGAAAAATCAAATGAAGCTACCACCCTACGTCCGCAAGGGGACCGTACAATGGATGCACCTCTGGTTACAATTGACCTTAGCAGTTTTACTAAACAGATTAGAGGGGAGAAAGCATGGAAGGACAGTGACCGCAACGCCATAACAGTTTTTAAAACTGATGGTATGCGTATTGTGCTGATAGCATTGCATAAAGATGCTGAAATGAAAAAACATACAGCAGACGGTATGATTAGCATACAAGTGCTGGAAGGACAAATATTATTTACAACCGAAGAACAATCTGTTGAATTAGGACAAGGAGAAATGTTGGCACTGCATGAAAATGTTCCCCACAGTGTGCTAGCAAAGAAAGAAACAATTTTTTTGTTAACGCTTACTACAACATTGGCTGGAAAAAATTCCGGGCAATAAAGGAAAAATAGACATGGGGCAACATATTGTAAAGATAAAACCAATAAAAAAAATAACTCATGATGTATTACAAATTGTAACTGAAAAACCTCCAGCTTACACATTCGTTTCCGGTCAGGCTACAGATGTTTCCATAAATAATACTGATTGGAAGGATGAAAAAAGGCCATTTACATTTACTTGCCTCCCCAACAACGATTATATTGAGTTTACTATTAAAACTTACCCTTCGCATAAAAGCGTTACTAACCAACTACTGCAACTTACTAAGGGCGATGAATTAATTTTGCATGATGTGTTTGGTGATATTGCTTACAAAGACGAAGGGGTGTTTATTGCCGGAGGTGCCGGGGTTACTCCTTTTATTTCAATATTCAGGTATCTTCATTCAAAAAATGAAATAGCAAATAACAAACTCATTTTTGCTAACAAAACCAAAGCTGATATCATTTTGGAAGAAGAATTCAAAAATTTATTAGGCGAAAATTTCATCAATATATTATCAGATGAAAAAGTTGATGGTTATGCAAATGGATATATCACAGAAAATTTTCTAAAAGTAAATATTGGCGACCTCAACAAAAACTTTTATGTATGCGGCCCGCCACCAATGATGGATGCAATAGAGAAGATGTTAGCTAACTTGCATGTAGATGAAAAATTTATTATCAAAGAAGCATTCTAATCAATAAACCGTTCAATTAAATAATATCTTACACAACTGCTTCAAAGAACTACCAGAACTTTGACAAGCTTGTTTTTTATTTTTACAACATACGACTGTAGTGCAGACATTCATCCAAACCATTCACACCAAACTTTTGGACACGAAGAAGAACGAACGCACAACATGGTCTGGCTCAGAGTCGCTACTTTGATCTTCAGCTTCTTGCCGAGCAGTGAGCTGAGTTCGTCGACCAGTTGGAGGTTGCGCGGATCGGCAATTGCGATTTCGAGAACGCTGCCATCGGAATGCAGCGGCACGAAGTTGTAGCGGAACATCAGGTCGACCTGGATCGTGCGGAAGAGGTCGTGATCGATCTCGGCGTTGCGCAGGTCGACAAATTCAGCCCGGTAGCGCATAGCCAGGCGCTTGGCGTCGATCTCTTCCTGCTCGGTATTCTTGAGCGCTACCCGTTCAGTTGACATTTACCTGGCACCCTGATAATTCTTCAAGACTTTTTCTACGTATTGCTGAGTTTCGCGGTATGGGGGGACGCCGCCGTATTTAGCGACTGCGCCGGGACCGGCGTTATAAGCGGCTAAAGCTTTTCTCACCTGATCCGGCTCGTTCTGGTATTGGACGAGCAGGTCGCGCAGCAGCTTGGTGCCGCCCTCAATGTTTTGACGCACGTCGTTAGGGTCGACGCCCAGGTCTTTTGCTGTACCAGGCATCAATTGCATGACGCCGATTGCGCCTTTGGAGCTGACTGCATTGGTTCGAAAGGCGCTTTCGGTTCTTGCGACGCTAGAAACAAATTTTTCGGGCAATCCATACTGGGCTGCCATCTCTGCAATGACTTCTTTGGGTTCGGCTCTGACTGGTTGTGGTTTCAGGGCCAGCGGTAGTGCAGGAATCGCCATAACCGGAGCGATAGGGTCTGCTTCTTCAATAAATTCAATGACATCGGAGGCGCGGATCGTAAGCGTCCCGCCATTGCTGTGTAGCAGAATTTCTGAGCCCTGCTTTTCCCATCGATCAAATTGCAGATGAGATCCACTCTCGAGCACTGCAAACTTGGCGCTCCATAGAGGCAAACAAAGGGCGAAAATAAGGCTCTTCAAAATCACAACTCATCAACATAGACGTGCGGCTTCTGCATTTCGTGGACTCAGACTTTACTGATCGTCATCTTCGGCACCAGATCCGGTTGTTGGCGGGGTCTTGACCCGGCCCGCATTGAGATTGGCGTAGTTCATCGCGGCGTTGAAGACGAGGAACCAACTGCCCTGCGTTTGCTGCCGCCACATGGGGTTATTGGCGAAGAGGACTACGTGCCCCTTGCCGACGGGAACGTCAACTACAACAGGCCTGCCGGCGAGTTCCTGGCCGCCAGCGAGCATACCGCTGATCAGGAGTTCGTTTGCGGGGGAGAATTTCATGACCACACGCGGGGTCATATCCGAAGGTGGGATGTAGGCGCGCATGGCTTCGGCGATTTCAGCGCTAATGGGGGGCTCTTCACCTGGACGCGTGGCTGGCTGGCGGGGCGGTTCCTGGTAGGGACGGGCCTGGACGACATCAGGGTCATTGATGCCACCGCGACCGGTGGGACGACCGGCAGGGCCTGCTGCCTGACCACGACCACCGCCACCCTGGGCCATTCCGCCGGTGGTGCTGACCTGGAAGACGGGGGCAATGTTGAAGTAGACCGGGATCTTTTCGTCATAGCCATAAACGATGGGGCTCAGTTTATCGGTGACCTGGCTCATGACGACGCTGCCGCGAACTTGGAGTTCGCGGGTGGGGACAATGTTGACACCTTCCACCATCCCGTAATCGATCGGGATCGAGGCGTTGGAACCGATGGTCATGAAGAGGCCGCCGGCTTCGACGAAACGGCGCAGATTCAAGACTCCTTCGAGGCCCATACCGCCACGGATATCGTCAGTTTGGTCTGGACCGGTGGCGAAGCTGGGGGTGAGTTCAGAGGCCTTCCACGGGATGGCTGGTTCGCCAGCGCGCTTGGGGATGCCGTTGACAATGCGTTGGCTGGCTCCGTTGATGGGGCCCCAGATGATCACGTCGTACTTCGCACGAAGATCGCCGATTTGAGCTACCTTCTGGTCACTGATGTAGTCGTAGGGAACCTTTGCCGCTTCGAGGGCCAATCGAACCCAACCTTCGTTTTGTGTGCTGGTCCAGGTGTGGACAAGTGCGATTCTTGGGGCGGCAAGTTCGTGCTTTGCGACGCTTGGAAGGGTGTCGACTGCGGTGATCTTCAGCCCAAGGCCTTTGGCTGCTTCGACCACTTTTGCTTGCGCTACATTCTCTGCCGGGATGATGACGGTGCCGGGGTTGAACTTTGTACCGACTGCTTCAAAGGCAGCTTCTGCCGACCACATCTGCACGTCTTTGAGGGCAAAACGGAAGCTGGCGAGATTGTTGTCTGCGGTGTGCGGGATGACCCAGGCTTTAGCCGAACTGACGCCGCCTATGGTGCTGGTTAGTTGTGGGACACCCTTCACCAAGGTCATAGGGGCTTTCAGGATTGCACCGTCGGTGACGCGGACAGTCTCGACATTGCGTAGATAGCCAAGACTCCAACCGGTGTCGTCATAGGGGTTGGTGTCGTTGACGTTGTAGTACTGCAAGTCGAGGAGCATGTCGGCCATGCGTGAGTAGGGCTGATCCATGCGGATGATATAACTGCCAGCAGGGAAGCTGCGCTTGCCAGTCTTGGTGGTGACTTCGGCTGCTGCGTCGAGACGGTGAACCTCTACTGCCTGCAAGTCCATGATCTTCATGAGGTCTGCGGCGAGGCCGGGGCGAGGGGTGTCGCCAGGCACGACGTAGGCGGCGGGCCCTTCTGTGCTGGCTTTGGCGATGCTGCGTTGGCCCTTCAGGTAGAAGTTGTTGAGGAATTCCATCTTGTTGCGGGCGGTGAAATTGAGGGCGAAGAGGACACCGCTTTGCTGCATGTTGACGTTGTTGCGGAGGCTCCAGTTTACTTGTGGGAGGGGAGGATTGGGGCGGAACCAGGTACGTGTGGTGGAGGTATTGGGGACCGTTCGCATCCTTGTATCAGCGCCGCTGTTGCCGAAGGTTTCATAGAATCGGCCGATTGCGTTGTGGCCGTTGGCGGCGAGAAACATGTAGTTGGCTGCCCAGCCGTCATAGAAGCCATGGGTCCAGACGCCGGGCACGCCGCGCTTGGTCATCTCTTCCACTTCGTGATAGGCGAGCTTCTGCCATTCGCTGATCAGGATCGGATCGTACCAGGCATTGTAGGGTCCCATCCCTGTAGAGACGTAGAGGAATGGCACGCTCTCGTGGAGGTCATGGAGGACGAGCGGATGGAAGTCAAAGAAGGTCTTCCAGACGTTGCGGGTGAGGGCGAGGGAGAGGCTCATCCCGTCGCGGTTGTTGTCGTGGGCGACGTACTTGCCCCAATAGATGAGGCTAGGGGCGGCCTGTTTTTCGTGGGCGCGCTTCCAGTTGTAGAGATCGACCATGCGCTCGCGGCCATCGACGTCAGCAACGGGGGTGATCATCACGATCATGTTCTTGCGGATGGTTTCGATGAAGGGAGTGTCTTCGACGGCGAGGCGGTAGGCGAGTTCCATGAGCATTTCGGGGCTGCCAGTTTCGGTCGAGTGCAGTGAGCCGGTGAGCCAGTACATGGGCACTACTTCCTTCATGGCGGCTTGTGCGGCGGCGTTGTCGAGCTTGCGCGGGTCGGCAAGCTTCGCCATGAGTTCTTTGTTGCGCTCGAGCTTGTCGAGGTTGGCTTCGTCGGAAATGCAGGCGACGATCATCTCGCGGCCTTCTTCGGAGTTGCCGATCGAAAAGACTTTTACTCGAGGGGAGGCGCTGCCCAAGGCGCGAAAGTATTTGTGCACGTTTGCAGCATGTGTGAGCTTAAAGGGGGTGCCGGCGATGTAGCCCAGAACCTTTTCGGGAGTTGGCACTTTGCCGCCTTCAGGGAGATGGTCGACCAGTTCGGTGAGGAACATCTTATCGGTGGTGAACTCGCGAATTTTCGCGGTGTAGGCTTCGTCCTGCTTCTGCTGGGCGAAGGCAAAAGTAGCGGCAAATGCGAGCACAAATAGAGACCGATTCATGATTTCGTTACTATAGCTCTTTACCCTCTACAATGACCACCGTCTCTCACCTCGAATGTTCCGGCACAGGTAAAACCTTTCCTGCCGGTGAAATAATGAACTTGTCTCCCGACGGCTGGCCTCTTCTGGTTCGCTATGACCTGGAAAAGGCCCGCGACGGGTGGAACCGCGAATGGATTTCCTCAGGCCCATCGAATATGTGGCGCTACGCGCCGGTTTTGCCGGTGGCGAAGCCGTCAAGCATTGTGACGCTGGGCGAAGGGATGACGGCGCTGGTGCGCACCAATCGCCTGGGTGCTGCCGTTGGTGCGACTGACCTTTGGGTGAAGGATGAAGGTCTGAATCCGACGGCTAGTTTCAAGGCTCGCGGGTTGTCATGCGCAATCTCGATGTGTAAAGAACTGGGCATCCAGAAGATTGCGATTCCGTCGGCTGGCAATGCGGCTAGTGCGTCGGCTGCTTATGCTGCTGCGGCTGGCATTGAATGTCATATCTTCATGCCCATGGACGTGCCGCACTCGAATTACATTGAGTGCAAGGCGTTCGGGGCTCATGTGACGCTTGTGGACGGATTGATTAGCGATTGCGCGAAGATCGTCGCCGAGCGCAAGGCCGAAGAGGGCTGGTTTGAGGTTTCGACCTTGAAAGAGCCTTATCGCATTGAGGGCAAGAAGACGATGGGCTATGAGTTAGCCGAGCAGTTGCAGTGGCGATTGCCGGACGTGATTCTGTATCCGACTGGTGGTGGTGTGGGCTTGATCGGGATGTGGAAGGCTTTTGAAGAGATGGAAGCGCTGGGTTGGATCTTGCCCGGTCGCAGGCCGAAGATGATTGTGGTGCAGGCTGAAGGCTGCCAGCCGGTGGTGAAGGCTTTCGAGTCGGGAGCTGAGCGTAGCGTTTTCTTTGAGAATGCACAGACGGTTTCGAGTGGCCTTCGTGTGCCCAAGCCGCTGGGTGACTTTTTGATTCTGCGGGCGGTTCGGGAGTCTGGTGGAACGGCGATTGCGATCTCGGATGAAGAAGCGCTGGCAGCTGGTGTGGAGTTGGCAAAGCTGGAGGGAATGTTTGTTGCTCCTGAAGGAGCGGCATGCGTGGCGGCGGTGCGGCGATTGATTGGCTCGGGCTTTCTCAAGTCGAGCGAAAAAATTGTCATCTACAACACCGGTGC
>JBKJUN010000369.1:0-1104 GCA_046590555.1 Bryobacter sp.
GCATTACCGCCTATGACGGCCTCTTCACTCACGGAGCACTAGCGGCTGGTCATCGCGTTTTGATTCTTGGCGGATCAGGAGGCGTTGGTTCCCTGGCCATTCAGATGGCTGCGGAAGCAGGCGCTGAGGTGTATGCCACCGCATCGATGCGAAATCAAAAATGGCTCAGAGACCTCGGCGCTATCGCAATCGATTATGGATCTCAATCTACTGCCGATGTCGTTAGGGATGTCGACTTGATTCTGGATTGTGTTGGGGTAGAAAGCGGTATAGCGGCTCTTCCCAGTCTTAAAGCAGGGGGTCGATACGTTACGACTGTTTACGCACTGCCTCCGGCTGAAATCCTGACTCAATACGGGGCGAACGCGGCGATGTACGGGATTCAACCTTCGGGTGAGCGATTGCGAGAAATCGCCACGATGGTGGATCAGGGGAAACTCAAGATGGCCATCGATAGAGTCTTCTCTCTGGATCAGGTAGCAGAGGCATTAGCGGCAAGTCAGGAAGGCAGAACCAGAGGCAAGCTTCTAATTCGTACTTCAGCAAATTGATACATTGCTAATATGCGTTTTGTTTTTTTCGCCCTCTCGCTTTCGCTCGTTGCCCTGAGTCAAGAGCGGCCAATGAACCTTGATGACATGCACCGGTTGAAGGCAGTTGGGGATCCTCGCTGTTCTCCCGATGCCAAGTGGATTGCCTACACCCTATCGACGGTGGATGTCGCTGGCGACAAACGCGACAGCGATGTCTGGATGGCCAGTGTCGATGGCAAAGAGAATCTGCGTGTTACCACCTCAACGGAATCGGAATCTTCTCCCAAGTGGAGTCCCGATGGGAAGTACCTGTCCTTCCTCTCTTCACGTCCCGGCAAGGCCAAGGGCTCACAAGTTTGGGTAATTGACCGCAGAGGCGGAGAAGCCCAACAATTCACCGAAATCAAGGGCAAGCTTAGCTACTACGAATGGTCCCCAGATTCCACCAAGATGGCCATGATCATCAGGGAAGAAGAAGAAGACAAGAAGGATGAAAAGAAGCCCGAAGGCCCGGCAGTAGCTGATAAGCCCAAGCCGATCGTCATTGACCGATACCAGTTCAAGGAGGACA
>JBKJUN010000517.1:0-1738 GCA_046590555.1 Bryobacter sp.
CATAGGCGCAATCTACATGCACCCACATCCCGTGCCGCCGCCCCACCGCCAACACTTCCCGCACCGGATCGATACTTGCGACACTCGTTGTCCCCACCGTCGGGATCACACAAAACGGCACCTTGCCCGCTGCCAAATCCTCTGCAATCGCTGCCTCCAGCAAATCCACCCGCATCTGGAACTCGTCATCGACGTCAATCAGCCGCACATTCTCCCGTGAGACTGCGGCCGCCAGCGCACCCTTCTCAATCGAGCTATGTGCATGTTTACTCGCATAGAGCGTCAACGGCCCACTAGCCTCACCCTTACGAACCCGCGCCGCCACAATCGCATGAAAGGTACTGGTCGATGCCGTATCTAGAATCTGCCCAAACCAGAAATCGGAAAGCCCCATCCACTGCCGCAACCAGTCCAGCGTTACTTCTTCAAGCTCGGTGGCCGCCGGCGAACTCTTCCACAGCATCCCGTTCGGGTTCAGTGCCGCCGCCAGCATCTCCGCAATGATTCCCTCACCGGGCGAAGAATTCGCAAAGTACCCCATAAATCGGGGGTGATTCCAGTGCGTGCTGCGCGGCACAATCTCCCGCTCAAAATCCTCAAGGATCTGGGCAAAATCCTCACCCACCTCCGGCCCTGCTTTCGGCAACGCATCCACCAACGACCCCGGCTGCACATCCGGCAAAACCGGATACTCCCGCGTATGCTCTAAAAAGTGCGCGACCCAGTCGACCGCCGCATATCCATAAGTCCGAAACTCGTCAGGCGTCATTCACTACTTAGAATCGCGCAAAACTCCCGGCAACCAATCGACAAACCACGAACGATATGCAGCCAGCGGCGCCCCGCCCAGCCAGCTCGACTCCGGCCGCGACGGCAATTTGCGCAAGCGGCAAGCCTCTTCCACCCCCAATGGAGTAGGGAACTTGTCAAGCCAACCGATAAACTCCTGCAGATGGCCCCACAGCAAAGCCTCCCGCGTTGCATCCCCACTCACCACCGCCGCATCCAGCGCACAGATCAGCTCCGGCAACGCCGCCGCACACCCGCTAATCACACCCACCGCGCTCTGTTTTCGCGACACACACAAAGCATTGTCATTGCCCACCAGCAAGGTGGCCCCAGTGCCCTTGAGCGCCTCCAGATACTCCGGATTGCCTGAGGAATCCTTGATCCCCACATACATCCCGCTACGCAAGAGGCGCTCTGAAACTTCCACCGGTAAGGCCGAAGTAAAAAACGGAATGTTGTACAGATAAAGCGGCACAACGCGAGCTGCCTTTTCCCCCAGCCTCAAAAAAAACTCTTCCAGTTGCGCCACGCTGTAGCGAAAGTAATAAGGCGGCAAAAACAACGCAGCCGACGCCCCAGCCCCCGCCGCCTGCTCAGCCAGATACACCGCCACGTCTAACGTAGAATGCGCAATCCCGACAATCACCGGCTTACGGCAGCGCTTCACGCCAAAGGTCACCAGCTTCTCTCGCTCTTCCGCATCAAAGTGCAAAAAGTTTCCGGTCGTTCCAAAGATGCTGATCCCTTTGGCGGGCGACCCCTCGAGAAAATCCAGAATCTCCATAGCCGCACCCAGGTCAACGTAGTTCGACCTTTCGCGAAACGGCGTAACAGCCGCAGCGTAAACACCGCTGGGCGGGATATGATTGGTTGCAGTAGTCCGAGACATGGAGTTTCCTAATTTACCTCAATCTTTGAAAGACCGCCGGGCCTTTTTGACGGCTGGTGC
>JBKJUN010000663.1:0-3493 GCA_046590555.1 Bryobacter sp.
AAGGCGGAATGGGTGAGGTGTGGCGGGCGCGACACACGATGCTGGCCAGAGATGCGGCTGTCAAGCTGATTCGGGGAGATGTGCTTGCCGGCGCATCTGGACGGCAAGAAGCGATGATTCGTCAGCGATTTGAACACGAGGCCAAAGCGACTGCAAGTTTAAGAAGCCCTCATACGGTTGCACTGTACGATTTCGGACGGACCGCAGATAATACTTTTTACTACGTGATGGAACTGCTCGATGGTATCGATCTGCAAACCATGGTCGATCAATACGGGCCGATGCATGCGGGACGTGTTGCCAAGCTCCTTATAGGTATTGCTGCTTCCCTTAATGAAGCGCATAAAGCCGGAATGATTCATCGAGATATCAAGCCCAAGAATCTCGTTTTGGCCAAGCTCGGGTTGGAGTATGACTTCGTCAAAGTCTTGGACTTTGGACTCGTTAAATCAAAGCTGCTCGAAGAAGACACGAAGCTGATGACATTGGAAGGTTCTGCCACTGGAACCCCCGCATATATGCCTCCGGAAATTGCGATGGGGAGCAAGAATGTAGACGGAAGAGCAGATCTCTATTCGCTCGGTTGTGTCGCCTACTTCCTGCTCACTGGCAAATTGGTCTTTGATGAGCCAACTCATACGTCGATGGCGCTCGCGCATGTACAGAAGCAGCCGGTGAAGCCCAGTGAGCTGGGCTTCAAAATTCCTGCCGGTTTAGAGGCGATTGTGATGACTCTGCTGTCAAAAGACCCAGAGGACCGCATTGCAAGTGCTGAAGATTTGCATCGGCAGATCCGAAATCTCAAAGATCTGCCGAACTGGTGCGAGGACGCAGCCAAGCAATGGTGGCTCTATAATTTGCCTGAAGCCACCCCATCAGCAAAGGCATCCGTTGAAGACGAAATGCCCACTTCTGCTGTAGCGGCTAGCCTCTAGCTAGCAAGCTTCTGGGGGACAGGCCCCAGGGTGCAATCATGCCGGCTGTATTGGAAAGCGGCAGTACACAGTCATCCAACTGGATGCCCAGACAATTGGCCATGAACACTCTTCGATCCTCGATACGCTTCCATGCATTTGGAAAGCGTTGAGAGATTTCTTTTCTCAAGGATGCGTCGGCGATTGCATAGCCATCTTCCATTCGCGCCGAGAAGTAAACCGGGTTACCTGGAATGATGTCTGACTGCAAGATCATGCCTGACCTGAGCTTGACCTTCGATCCAGGGAAGAAGGATGAACTTGGCCATTCGTCGTAGCCGATGTGATGGCCTGGATTCAATTCAACATGAAAGATATGGTGAGGCAGTTGTTCGAGTGTGTGATCGTGAATTTGGCCGCAGTCGGCACCAAGTTTGAGCGATTCGAGCCAACTTGTGGCTGCCAAAAAATAGGGGCCAACGAAGGCTTCAAGGTAGTCCTGAGCTGGTGTTGGTAAATCGCGATTGTCGCGGGCGATCCAATTTGCGCGGCAAACGTTTGAACCCCAATAGGCAACGTTGGCAGACCATGTGTGGCCAATTTCGATCAGATTGCCTGAAGCACTGGCGAGACTGATGCGATTAGGACCAGTTTTGCAGGTCATGTGGCAACTGAGTGGGGATCCATCGTAATGGACGGATTCAGCCATCAACTGATGGTCGGTAATACCAGGACGCAAGGCAAAGTGCATGCGACGGATTGCTTCAGAAGCCTTTACATTGTTGATCTCAAAAATAGCAATGTCTTCTGCGGAAAGCGTAGATCTAAGACCTGTGTCTGAATCCACGAGCCAGGCAGATTGGTTAGTACAGTTCTTCCAACCGGCGATTTCGCGCGCCGCATCCACGATGTAGGAAGGGATGTCGCTCTGGGTTGGGCTGGTATAGGTTTTGGAACCAATGAGTGCAACCCGGGATGACTCAGTACAGCCTTCTTCCTGAAGGATGTCCGTTAGAGCACGCGGGGTGGTGCGTGTTTGGTCTTCGAGTGAGAATTGCCGAAAGAGTTCCATGCGCAATTCACCACTTCGCCAGAGTGGACTGATTGGCAAATAGGACTGGCACTCATTTCCAACCAGAATGAGCGGCTTGGGATTGGCCGAAACGATGAGCAGTGTTTCTTCAAATCTGGCATCGAAGTTGGTCAAGTAGTGGAGGTTTGCGAAGTGTTCGCGGTCGGCATAGATTAGGGTCATGTCGATGGAGGCTTGAGCCATTCTGGTGCGAAGGCTGGCAATACGATTGCGAAAGGTCTCTGCAGGTAGAGTCGGCGGTGCTTCCAGTTCTGGTGTAGTGGGCCAGTCGAGTTCGATCAAACGAAAACTATTCATTCGGACTTTGATTTTAGCGAACCAAAAGGTCTGCTCAACCGTATAGTTTCCATATGCGAAATTTCCAATTTGCGCTGATCTGCACAGTCTCATTTCTGGCGGGCTATTTACCGGCCAGAAGTGCGATGCAGATAGAGTCGCTGGAAGCATTGCGCTATGAATAGTAGCGATGGGTATTGATGAGCTAATCACTCTTGATGGATTGAAACGGTATTGCTTCGAGGGCAAAGACCTCCTCCTGCATGAAGATCATCGCTGGGTCTTGCCATTGGTTGCAGAAGCGCAGGAAAAGGGCTTATTGCCAAGGCCGGTGCGGGTTGTGCTCTTTGACAGGCACACAGATTCCGCTGAGCCCGGAGTGCTCAGTGGAGACCTAAGCGTTGCGGGTGTGATCGACACTTGCAAACACGAACTGAGTCATCACGATGACGACTGGATCGTAGCTGGCATCCGGATGGGCTTGCTTGCTGATGTTTTCATCTTTGGAGTTGATGACCGAATGGGCGACCTGCCAAAGGCTGTTGGCGAGTACGGAATCTTTGGACGATACGAGATGCCTGGCAAGCTTGGGGAAGTAGGCGTCAGGGCTCGCGAAGTGTTGGATTGGACAGAATCCCCCATCTTGCTTGATATCGATCTGGATTGCTTCGCTTACGCATATCGAGACAGGGTGATGGCTTGGGATAAGAGCGTGTTTGAGAGTGAATTTGGGCCCAGTCTCCAAGCGTTTCAGACCTTCATCCAGCGGGCAGGCTTGATCACCGTTTGCCGCGAGGCTGGTTGCTGTGGAGGAGAAGACAATGCGGACCAAATCTGGCGGCTCGTTGCAGGGCGACTTCTGGGTTTGGAGACTGGGTTTGGAGACTTGACAGCATCTGCCTGAATCGCATAAGTTCATACCCATGACCTCGAACAAAAGGCGGCGCTTACTGGCTCTCTGCGCCAGCCTTGGATTGGCCTCCTGTGCGAAGAAAGAAAGTGCTGCTCCCAAAAGCCCAGGTGCCGGATTGTCGATGCGGCCATATGGAGAACGCAGTCCTTTTGAGAAAACTTTAAGGGGAGCGAGAGAATCTACCAAGTCGATTGGTGTGGGTTCCAGCCGCACTCCGCTCCACGACCTTTTTGGCACAATCACTCCCTCGTCGCTGCACTTTGAACGGCATCATGCTGGTGTTCCAGTCATTGATCC
>JBKJUN010000426.1:0-1683 GCA_046590555.1 Bryobacter sp.
TGGCTCCCACCATGCCTTCAGCGCAGCAGGAATCTGATGATCAAACTCGCGCGTTAGCCCAGCTTGGGCAATGGCAATTACGCCTCCCGGTTTGACAAACCGGGCGAGGTAATTAAGGTAATGCTCATCGGTTCCGTAGTAGAAGAAAGAGTCGATCGAGAGGATAGCGTCGAAGAAATCGCTGGCGAAGGGGAGCGCCCGGGCGTTGGCGCATATCGGATAGACACTCCCCTCGGCGCCGGCATCGCGGATTCTCTGGAGATTCTCGGATGGGCTAAACCACAAGTCAGTGGCCCAAACTTCGACAGCGAACTCGCGGTGCAGGAATATCGAAGACATCGCTCGCCCGCAGCCCAAGTCCAAGACGCGCATCCCGCGGCGAAGCTTTACGACATTCGACAGCCATTCTGTTAGCCAAAGAGCGTTAGCGCCGCCGCTTGCATTCGCAATCACCCATTGCGGGTTGTATTGGTTTGACCGGGGGAACCTTTCGTTAATCAGGGTATCCAAGGCATCACGACTTTCTTGTGCTCAAATGCACAAACTGAACGGGAACTGCACAAAGTATAGGCGTTCCGTTTGTCGAGAGCGGATCAAACCCGCAAAGCCACACAAGTGTCAAACTATCGGTTCACTTGGCCGTATAACGCCCGACTGGGCTCTGTGGGGTCACTTTCGTAGGCAGCTAATAGTCCAAGTGCATATTTCAGGTTTGGCAGTGTCCCAGGACTTACCCGCTTTCATGCATCTGAGTTCGATAGAATGATGCGACCCCCGTGACCCTATCCCCCGGCGACAAACTCGGACCCTACGAAATCCTCTTGCCCCTCGGCGAGGGAGGCATGGGCGAAGTCTACAAAGCTCGCGATACGCGCCTGGACCGTTTTGTCGCGATCAAGGTTTCGAAGATCGCCTTCGACCAGCGCTTTGAGAACGAGGCTCGCGCCGTGGCGTCTCTGAATCATCCGAACATCTGCACGCTCCATGACATTGGGCCCAACTATCTGGTGATGGAGTTCGTTGACGGCGAGGAACTGCGCGGGCCGCTGCCTGTCGCCAAGGCAATCGATCTGGCCTGTAAGATCCTTGACGGCCTGGATGCCGCCCACCGCAAGGGGATCACTCATCGCGATCTCAAACCCGCTAATGTCATGGTCACTAAAACCGACTTGAAGGTGATGGACTTCGGCCTCGCGAAGATCGCGCCGGCAGCCACCAAGGACGGCGACATAACCCGGACCGCGCTCACTGGCAACAACAGCATCGTCGGCACTCTCTACTACATGGCACCGGAGCAATTGCAAGGAAAGGCCGACGTCGACACCCGTGCCGATATATTCGCTTTTGGGTGCGTTCTCTACGAAATGATGACCGGCAAACGTGCGTTTGGCGGTGCAAACCCCGCTAGCGTCATCGCCGGAATTATGGAACGGCCCGCTCCGTCGATTGCGGCGGTGGCACCTACGGCGCTGGATCGCGTGTTGCGGAGGTGTCTCGAAAAGGATCGCGATGATCGCTGGCAGTCGGTGCGCGATCTGAAGAGCGAACTTCTATGGGCAATGCAGAAAAGCGCTCCGCTAGCGCCGAAGCGTGGCCGGTCGTGGGTCGGGTATGGAGCGGCTGCGCTGCTGGCTCTCGCGCTGGGTAGCGCAGCCACATACTTCGCGATCCGCCCTACACTGC
>JBKJUN010000982.1:0-3691 GCA_046590555.1 Bryobacter sp.
ATGCGCGGTTCCAGTTGGGCAAGAGACGTGAATAAGTCTGGTGGAGCTTTCTCGAGAAAGGCTGAGAGGCGGGCGAAGTAATCTTGCTCAGCCGGAAAGAGTGTGTCCCAAGCGCGAATCTGTTCGACAAAGTAAGCGGCAAAAGTAACCGGGATATGGTCGAAATCGAAACGGGGTTGGGAGGGCATAACGGAATGAAAGCGCGAAGTCCGCTATGCCCTATTGGATCATGGATTAGAAGTACATCTTGAGAGCCAACTGGATCTGCCGGGCATCGTTGGGCGAGTTGCGTGTTGAGGTAACGCGGCCAAAGTTCCTGGTGTCGATAAAGTTGGTAAATGCGGGATTGGCGAAGGCCGGGGTGTTGGTGAGGTTGAAGGTCTCGGCTCTGAACTGCATTCTATAGCGTTCGCCGAAGCTGAAGTCTTTGAACATCGAGAAATCCAATTTGGCGTAGCCGGGGCCGGTGAGCTGGGTGCGCTGGCCACCTAGTGGCGAAAAATCGGACTGGCCGTTTTGGGTGGCTACAGGAGGATTGCGGAAGGCGGCAGGGTTGTACCAGCCGTCTGGCGAACCGATGTACTTCTCCTGGCCAGGAACCTGGAAGGCGAAGCAACCTGCGCCCGCGTTGGTCCGGATGGGGCAACCGATGCTTTGGGGCTGGCCGGAGTACATGGAGGCGATCCAGTTTGCGCTCCAGCCGCCGAAGAACGCCTGGTTGATACCGCGTGCTGCGGACATCAGTTTGCGGCCCTTGCCGAAGGGGAGCTCGTAGCTGCCGTTGAAGGTGTAGGCATGATTGATATGGAAGGAGGCTAAAGCCATATCGGCCTTAATTCCAACGCCTGAAATCATAGGGCCGCGGAAGCCCCCGACGTTGCCTCCGTTGAGGAGGTCGCCGGCGTTGGTCATGGTTTTTGCAAAAGTGTAAGTCATCAGGAAGTTCAACCCGTTGTCGAATCGGCGGGAGAACTTGTTTTGCATGGAGTGGTAATGGCTGTTGCCGTTGGTGCTGGCGTAGGAGGCTCCGCGAGCGAAATCTGGATAGGGGATGAAGAGTTGAGGATTGGCGCTGGGGGTTAGGACCTGCATGACATTGTTTGAGCCCATGAATGTCTCCAGGTGTCGAGAGAGAGAGGCAACGTAGGCAACTTCGATACTTGTATTCCTCATGGCTTCGTATTGCAGAGTGAAATTGTAGCCTTGCGTGTAGGGCGTCTTGTAGTTAAATTCAATACCTCGCAGGCTTAGGAAGCGGCCGTTGACAAGTTTAGGATCCATGGGTACGCTTGTCAGGCCACGTTCAAGGGTAGCGATGTTGCCATCGGCATACTTGACCGGCGTCCAGTCGTTGGCTGGCTGGAAGTTGAAATCGAACTGGAAGGGATAGTTGTATCCAAGGTTTGGAAAACCACCACGGTTTTCAAATGCACCGTAGTAAAGTCCGTAGCCACCTCTCACTACCAGCTTGTTCGTGGCCATGTAGGCGAAGCCGAAGCGGGGTGCGAAGTTATTTTTCTGCGATTTTCCAAGCCCAGAGCCGAATTCGTCGCTATAGCGGAGCTTGATGCCATTTGAAACAAGCAGAGCCTGGAAGGTATCGGACAAGCCAGGCTTGTCTTTACGGCTTCCCGGGATGATGTACTGAGGATCGGTGAGGGAGGGGATGAAGTTGGCCTGTGCGCCATATTTTTCACCAACCTGACTAAAGAGGTCCCAACGGAGGCCCATGTTCAGAGTCAATTTGCGGTTGACCTTCCAGTCATCCTGGAAGTAGAAGCCAGTGTAGTATTTGCGATTTGCCACCCCACCGAAATTCGAAGCAGAAACGGAGCTTGCGCCCGTGCCGCCCGTGCCAGCAGCGTCGGTAGGATTGAGGAGGAACTGGACACGACCGGTAGAGGAATCTGGTGCATTTGGGATCGATGTGTAAATTCCGTTGTAGTTGAAACGGCCCCGTGAGGTGGGCGGTGCCTTCCAGGGGAAGTCGATCAATTGGCCTTCCCATCCGCCCTTCATTGTGTGGCTCTTGTAGATTTTTGTCAGGTTGTTTGTGAGCTGGATAGTATTAGAAAAACGTTCAGAGATGATCCAGTCTGAAGGGCCTAGGTTGGACAAGCCGCCTACGCTTATTCCTGGCAGACCACCGTTGCCGGTGGCCTGCAGAATACCCTGAATGCCGAACTTGCCAGGGATGTTGGAGGTGTCATTGGCGAAGGGTTGAGCGCGGACGGAATGTTCGCGATTGAAACCGGCGCGAACTTCGTTGATAAGTGTAGGAGCAAAAGTGTGGGTATAGCTGATAGCGGCACCCTGGGTGCGAAGGGTTTCATCTCCATTACCGAAGCCGCCGCCGTCGGCAAAGCCTTCAAACGGACCTGGTCTAAATCGCTTGACGTCGGCAAGGCTGTAGCGACCGAAGATTTGATCGCGCTCGCTGAAGTTGTGGTCGATGCGACCGTCAACAGAGTTTGCGTCGTCAATATTTCCGCGGGTGACGTTGAAGTTGTTGAAGATGCCAGTGCCGGTGGGACTCGGGAAGAGGTCGAGCAATTTGGTGGCATTCGGGTTGAGGCGGCTGGCCGGAACCGAGTTATTCACGAAGGGATCGCGAATAAAGGCAGTGCCACCAGGGACCAGTCGGGTGGTGGAGGGGTCGAAGACAGTACCGGAGGGAAAGGCCCGGCCTGAGGCATCAGTGCGACTACCGCTCTGAAAGGGGATCAAGTCAGAGAAGTTGGTATGGCCACTCGATCGTTGCAGTAAGGTCGGGACGCTGGCAGTGATGGGGACGGCCTGGCGGATGCGGGTGCCTTCGTAGTCGGCAAAGAAGAACGTTTTATTTCGCTTGATTGGGCCACCGATGGCACCGCCAAACTGATTCTGGCGATAGGCACCCTTCTTGACTCCACGTTGATTGAGGAAGTAATCGGTTGCGTCCAATTTGTCGTTGCGGAGGAACTCCCAAAGGCTGCCACGGATGCCGTTTGTGCCGGACTTGAGCGTCGCGTTTAGTACAGCGCCGCCAGCGCGTCCGAATTCCGCACTGAAAGCATTGGTCTGGATCCTGAATTCGCTGATGGCGTCTACCGGAGGCCGCAAGACGAAGGCCGCACCACTGAGAAAGTCTACATTGTTTGAGTTGTTATCGATGCCGTCGAGAAGGAAGTTGTTTTGAGCGGGTCTGGTGCCGTTGGCCGTAAACCAACCTGTCGCATTGAGGCCGCGGCCTTCCGGCTGTGGGTGTGTGACGCCGGCAGTGAGTCGCGCTAGAAAGTTGTAATTGCGCCCGCTTAGAGGGAGGTCGTTAATCGTCTTGGCGCTGATGGTTTCGCCAACCGAGCCACTTTGAGTTTGTAGCACTGGTAGGGCATCGGTTACGTCGATCGTTGTCGACAATTCGCCGGGGCGCATGGCGAAGTCGATGACGCTTTGCTGTTGAATATTGACCTGGATGCCTTGACGGCGGCTTTTCTGAAATCCTGCGAATTCAACTTCTACTGTGTAGGTGCCGATGCGGACGGGGGTAAAGAGGTAGCGTCCTTCTGAAGAAGCCAGAGCGTTTTGAGTGAGGCCGGTGCCCTCATTGCGTAAGACGACACGCGCATTGGCGATGGCGCCGCCGCTTGAGTCCTTGATGAGTCCCATTATGGATCCCGCATCCACTTGGGCTAGCAGGGGTAAAGACAGC
>JBKJUN010000136.1:0-2924 GCA_046590555.1 Bryobacter sp.
GTTTACGGGGAAGTAGATTCCAGTGTCGATTTTTCGAACCTGGAAGTCTTTGGGGGTGGCGATGTTGTCTTTGAAATCGAAGGTGTCTAGATGGCTGATGGCACCGGAGATTTCAAAGAAGATGACATTGCGGGCGCTGCCGCGCGGGTTGGTCTTGCGTGAGGAGTCTGCGGCATTCAGCTTGACCGGACAGAAGCCTTCGAGAGAGGCCCCCGCCAAACCGAGGCCGCCGTATTTCAGTAGCTCTCGACGGGTGGGAATCAAATCGCTGACGGTTCTGGGGCGATTCATGTTTACGACCTCTCAGAAGTTATAGAGAAATTCAACCAGATTCAAGAGTGCCCACTCTACGTTTTGAGCACCATTCACGCGGTTCTTATCGAGGATGGAAACAGCGAAGGCCTTCTCTGCCGGCAGTGGCTGGCGAGACAGAGTGGAGAGGAAAAGTTCTTCGACTACCTTGCTGTTGTCTGGATAGGTGTCAAGCAAGCGCTGTACGCGGCTGTCTTTGGCAGCGAGCACACGGTCGTTGACCACCGGCGACCGCATGAGCATGATGGGTTGCAAGGGTGAGGCCTGAGAGGGCCTGCTAGTGGTGGCGCGATTGGATTGTCCAAAGGCAGCCATGAAGCTCTTGAGGTCTCCTTGCGCTTTGGGCATGGCTGATTGCATGGCCATAGTTACGGTGGCAGTGGCGGGTTCTTCATCAGCAGAAATAATGGCTTTCTTCGCGACTGCGCCACTGAAATTACCGGGCCGGCCCGTGGCGATGGTGATGGAATCGTGTAACTCTTCAGCACTCAACATGCGAGCGAACTTGCGGGAGTAGTAACTGGTGTAGCTGTCCTTCCATTCGCCGGGGTATCTGGCGGAGAGTTGATAGGCGCTTGAATTGCAGATCAGCCGGAAAAGCGAATGGAGGCTGTGATTGTTCTTGCGAAAGTAGGTAGCGAGCTGGTTGAGCAATTCTGGATTCGAGGGCTGGAGCTGCCATCCTTCTGGGAGCTTCTTTGGATCCTGACGGTCGAGATCAAACTCATCGACTGGTTCGACGATACCGACGTTCATCAGCTTGGCCCAATACATATTGACGGTGGCTCGGGCGAACTGGGGATCTGTGGTGATCATGCGCGCCAGTTCTTCGCGTGGTTCGGCTCCGGCACGAGGAACCTCATCTGTGAAGAGAAACTTTGGTGTCCCCGGCCCGCCCATACGCTTGATTCTCAGCATCGACTCAGCCCTGGTGTCGTAGCCCCGGGCGAGGTCATCCACTACCGAGTGGCCCATGATGGCTTCGGTGCGTTCAACATGAGGGATGTAGCGGGTATTGCCGAGAAAGCCAGCTTGCTGGTAGAAGTCTGAGCGCTTCTGCTTGCTCAGGTAAACGTTCACCTTCTCGAGATGCGCCGCCCCATCGTGGCAGGAAACACAAGAGAGGTTGACTCCCATAAAGACTCTGCCGTAGAGGATCGTGAGCTCGTCATGAGTGTCTGACTGGTGGATCTTTTTGGTGTCGTTGGGTCCTTCTTCCTGGCCGGGCTTGCCTTCGACATGTTCGCGGACGATTGGATTTACTGCCGCGACAACAAAGTTGCTTTTGGCGGAACTGGTCATCAGCGAGCGGGCAAAGTCGTCGTAGGGCCGATCAGCGGTGAGGCTCTCTTTGATGGTGTAGTGGAGCAGATTGATGCCGCGGCCCATTTTGCCATTGGCGCGAATGAGGTCCATGTAGTAGTAAGCCCACTTATCAACGAAGGCAGGGCTACCGATCAGTTTGTCGATCAGCTTTGCTCGCTTGCCAGGTGAGGTGTCGGCGAGGAAAGCGCGGAGGTCTTCGGCTGTGGGGATACGACCGGTCAGATCGAGATTGATGCGGCGGAAGAATTCCTGGTCTGTCGAGAGAGGGGCATGAGGGATGCCGTCTTTCTGCATTCTGCCGAAGACCAGATCGTCAATGAAATTCTTGTGTAGGAGTTTCGTGCTGCTGGCTGGGCCACCCGAGAGCGAGCCGGCGAGACGTTCGGTGTTGATGCCGGCATCGATTGGCTTCGGACCTTTGAAGATCGAGGTGTGTACATCAGAAGAAATTTTCGTTGCGCCGACCTGCTCCTGCGCACTCGCAGGGGTCAGACAAAGAATCGCGCCCAAGACCGGGACAATGGCAAGACGAGACACAGATCTCTCCTTCAAGCTTCAGAGCATTCGCGGTTATTGTATATGAATTATAAAATTTGCACCAGCGTCTCTTTTCTGAAACAAGATGAGCCTGAAGGTTGGAAGAAACGGGTGTGACGAGCTTGCTGAAGATCTGCTGATTGAACTTGCCTAGGCGCTTAATTACTGGGGAATAGGATTTAGCATGCCCAGGGACGTTGGCAATGGCCAATCCAGGCGCTAATGGGCGAAAGGCTTTTTGTTTAATTGATGGAGCCAACGACGCAACCGGCGTATGGAAATACGTATGCGGTCATACTGGCGCCTGAGCATCGACGAGGCATCCCCGGGAGTGGGTTGGCGAAGGACCTTTCCATATTGCTTGAGCATTTGCACTTCGTGCTGTTCGCATTCTTTGATTACGGCTTGGGTGTCGCCGATTCTCATGAGTGCCTGGAGCTGCCGGATTGCGAGGCGGAATGGGGAGCGAAGGGGAAGCTTGGCTGCGGGATGAATCCCGTGCCTTTCAACGAAGCCTTCCAGTTCGAAAGCAAAGCAGCCACGTTCATTGGATATCTCGATCAGAAGTTGATTTAGACGGTCATCGCTACAACTCCCTGCCGAATATCGAAGGATGCTGCATTCTGCTTTCGCGGATTGTATAAGTTCGCACACAGCATCCATGCCCGATTCCGGATGCTCAATAATAAAATTGTTCTTCACCATTACATTACTTCTCCAATCGAAACTACATGGACGCGCTGGTGGAG
>JBKJUN010000252.1:0-1891 GCA_046590555.1 Bryobacter sp.
TCCCCGCCATCGCTAACCCTCGCCAGCGAAATGCTCGTGATAATAGACCCGTAAGTGATCAACTTGCCATCCGGTTTCGAGAACTGCAATGGCTTCCCCAGCGCCTCGCCCAACACAAACCTTGCCATCGAATATTGAGGCCGGTATTTCTCGGCTGCCTCTTGAAAATCCTTAGCATCAGTCTGCGGAAACAGCCCAGTCTGTCGCGGCGCAGACTCACTGTTCCGGATCAGGCGATGCACACGATAGTCATAAGACATCGGCTCATGCGCATGAAACCAGATCCGCTCTCCGTCGTCACCCATAAATCGCGCCGCATGAATGTAATCGGAACTCCGCAGCCCATCGGCGATCTGTACCACCCGCTTATCCTCACCGTCCAGCGAATGCAGCACGAGACTAATTTTGAACCTGTCGTTCTCCGGACGAGGTGGAACCGAGGGCAGCGCCCCCTCCTGAGTCTGCATCAGCGTCACAATGTAGTTGCCGGCCCGGGCGACGCCCCGATCGGTGCCCCTACTCCTTCACGCAGTACCAGCGAACAACCTGTGTTCATTACCGCCATCGCAACTAGAGATAGGTCCGCATAACAATAGAAAATGCGCTAAAAGTTTACCCAATCGATCACCATCCGCCATGATCGATTCCACTCGCTCCCATCGCATCTCCAGGCAGTATGCCCATTAATCCCAAAACCAAGTTCAACGAACCAAGCGGTCTCACCGGCGAATGGACCACCCAACACTCCACTCTGTTCTGGCATGCCGACTCCCCACTCTCGGTCAAATTCGCCATCGAAAAGATGTGTGTCAACCTCTTGAAGCGCGATCCCAAGTCTCCCAACCACCCCACCTACATTTGTCCGAATGCTGGCGGGCTAGGTGAGATCTTCATTACCCTGAAGCTTGAAGCTGTTTTTCCTTCAAATCGACTTTATTCCCTACATGTCGCCTTCAAGGGCTCCCGCAATTGGCTTCTCGAAACTGAGTTCCTTGAAAAATCCAAAGTTGTCTTCGATTATTGGTGCACTAAACTCAAAGTCCCAACAGAGGAGATCCTCTGGGCTCAGGCCTCGCCAGTCCTGCTCGAACAGGAAATCCGCTCAACACTGGCCTCTGAAGCAGAAGCGGCATCGATACGCGAAGATCAGGCTCCCATCGTCGCACTCCAGGAGAAGATCCTCGCCTCCATCCGCTCTGGATATGTTTTCCGTCAAAGTCATAAAGAGGGCAACTCCCTAATCTATTTCAACGGCACCCACTTCGCCCGCAGGGATGAGGGCGATTATCCCGACTACATTGCTTACGCAACGGAGACTGAATTCCTGACGGCCATTCGCCACTGGCATGATTGGAAGGCCCGCCGCGATACCTATCCCCATTCCCCCCCCGAGCTCGACGTCTGGCGCTTCATCCAGTCCGAACTGACTCGCTAGGCGAATCTTCAGCGGAGCGATTTGCGATACTCTCGCGGCCCCATTCCGCTGACCCGGCGGAATACGGAGCTGAAGTAACTGGGATCACAGAAGCCAACCGACTCGCACACCTCGGTGATCGAAAGACTGCGCTGACCCAGCAATTGCTGTGCCTTCGAGATGCGAAGGCGATTGAGGTAGGGTATGAAGGCGCTCCCGGTTGCATGTCTGAAATAGCGCATGAAATGTGAATTGCTCATGTTGAGAAGCTGCGCCGCCTGATCCACTGCGATCGTTTCCATATAATGCTGGGCCAGATATTGCAGCAGCGGCTGCAGCCGGGCGAATTCGCGAGGGTTTGGCGTTGACACAGACTCCACCTCCCTCGTTTGCTGACGAATCAAAACCAGAATCATCTTCAGGTACGTTTTGATCACCAGCGCTGAGTGAGCACGAGGTGATTCTGATTCCTTGAGA
>JBKJUN010000386.1:0-2726 GCA_046590555.1 Bryobacter sp.
TCATCCTATCTGATCTGCACCTTGCAAAATCCCCAATAAAATCAGGCCTTCGGTGATTTTCCCACTCCCGAAAACCTTAACGCAATCACAAACCACACCAATCCAAAAGTGGACCTATCTCATAGACAAAAAACAACTTGAGGCAATTCTAGCCACCCTCCCAATTTCTCGAAATTTATCAGATTTCCGCTTGGGACAAGTCAACCACTCTAAGCCCACCAACAAGATCTTCAAGCCACCAAGTTGGTAATTCTAAATCTTCGGAACTCAATCCATCGCCCCCAGGGTCTTGACGAGCGAGCAGGATATGTGGCAGAAATATGGCATATACGGACTACCGTTGAGTTGCCGGATGATTTGATGCTGCGGGTAAAGTTCGCGTCTGCGCGCGAGGGTAAGAGTCTGCGCGAGTTCTTCACCACGGCTTTGGAGTTGAACCTAAATGGGGGGGATGGCGGTCGCCCGGTTGCGTCGGAAACCTCCGGCGGTGGGCAGCGCCGATGGTCCGAAGATTCCGTTGTTTTCAAGCGAGGAGCTAGAGAAACTTCTCCTTGGTTGATGCAAATGTAGTGCTCGCTCCAATAACTCAAAGCCACACCCATCACGAACTTGCTCGCACCTAGTCATGATTTGCGTTGCGTGCGAAACAAGTACATCCCACCAGCAATCAGGAACAATAGTTGCTCGTCGGAGATGTTGGCGCTTTACTCGGCCTAACCACTGGACAACCGGCTAACTGTCAGTTTGCCTCTTGCGCCCGGGATGCGAATGCAACGCGGTCCCTCCACTCGAAGGTCTCCATATCATCCCAAATGCGGATAAGTGCATCGGCGATTGCTGAAAAGTCTTGCGGCCTGCAAGTGCGCTCATCAATGAAAACGACGCCTTGATGACTGAGTCCCTTTGCCGCCCAAACCCACAAAAGCGGGGGTATCGTACGTAGATCATAGGTGACAAGGGCGTACCCCGCCTCCGCAGCTGCAGCCAGGACCATTGGATCGTCCTTGCCGCGCAGACTCCCCTCGCGCCATTCCAGCAGCGATTCAATCAAGACCTCACTTCGTCGCTCGCGAACTATCGAACATACCGCCGCTGAAATATGCTCGTCCAACAGGAATCGCAACATCTAACGGATTTCGACCCATGCTCCAGCCGGCAGTGACGCGCGTAGCTTTTCCGGCGTAATCGCTCGGTTTTCGTCGAGCGCTCGGCGGACTTCTGATTCAAACGTCGAAGCGTAGCGAAGTGCCTGTGATACAACGTCTTGGTCCAGTTGGAGGTGCTGCGCGGTCGCACCAGCTTCCAATCCGTACCCTTCAGCGATCATCAGCACTTCCCAGACTGCCAGACCGGAGCCAACTACGTAGGCTTCGCGGTCGACAACCGAATCCCGGAACTCAATGCCAGGAAACTCAGCGTGTCGTAGGCCTTCTTCGATCAACTGCGCCGTGGCTTCGCCCCGGCTTTTGCGAATGCCAATGGCGAACTGGTCCAGGCGTGCCGCCTGCTCGTCCCGCAACTCCACGTTTATCGTCATCCATCCTTAGTCTACCGCCGAACCAGAATCCGCCGGACGCGCAACACCCGCAATCAACTCAAATCACTAGACACGAAATCCATGACCAGCCGCACCGCCCACAATGCGGCTTCACCGCATACGCAATGTGGGCAATGTGGCAATTTGGACAGCCTGATTTGCACCTTGCAAATTCTCCAATAAAATCAGGCTTCCGGTGATTGTCTCACCCTCCAAAACCGGAACGCAACCACAAAGGACCCTAATCCAAGATCAGACCTATCTAATTTAGAAACAACAACTTTCAGAAATTCTAGCCACTCTCCCGATATTTCCAAATTTCCCGGATTTCCTCCCGGGACAGGTCAATCCCAATCGACTAGCGAAGTTACGAAATGCCCACTTTCATCCCAAGAGAGCGATAAATTCCTCTGGCGCAACTCCGGCTCCACGAAGGATCGCGCAAGGTGCCACGATCCAGTTCCTTATGGTCTGGAACAACCACTTGACCAAACGGTTCATCTCGGCGTAGCACCATATGGCTTCCTACTTGGCGGCGTAATCGAAAGCCAATCCTTCCAAGGGCTTTCGCGCAATCGCGCCCTGAAACGCCCGGAAGCTTGCTCACACCGCAACCAGAAGCGTGTCGAATCGCTCTTCGGGAATCGGCAGGTTATCTTCAGCCAACACTGCGATGTAGAGTTGAATCGCCTCGCGAATATGGCTAACGGCTTCTTCGCGGGTTTGCCCTTGACTCACGCAACCCGGCAGACTCAGGCATTCGGCCACCCACTGCCCATCTTCGCCTTTGTAAACTACTGCCTGTCTCATTTGCCCCCATCATAGCCCAAGCTCGCTCCCCAATTGGTTCAAACCGACAAGCTACGTCTTGGCAATGTGGACAGGTGCTACAGCCGTAGCTCTCGGCGTGCCTCTCCTAAGCCGTGATCGCAAGATCCGAGCGTCTCAGATCCCGACCATTTGGTAGAACTACCCGTGACAACATGGCAGCGTACCAATGCGGCAATGTCGACTTGTCAAATAAGTCTCAAAGCAACACCACAAACAAACCAAACGCAACCAGGCCCGAAGCGATAGCCACCCACCCCCAACCCCGGTGCTGCCGGATGCTCCACCACATATAAATACCCGAGCCGATCCAAATCAGACTCGCAACACAAAACAGATCCACAACCACTGCCCAGGCACC
>JBKJUN010000502.1:0-4675 GCA_046590555.1 Bryobacter sp.
GTCGGCACTTACCGGCGTTAAAGCGGCCACCTTGAGCACGTGGCCGGTGCTAATCCTTAAACGGAACATCGACCTCAAAATAACTGCCGGGTACGGCTGCGTCGACGGCGGCCACAATGCGGCTTGTGACCAGCTTCACCATCGGCCATTGAGAATGTTCCAGGACGATCAGCGCAATCTTGCGACCTTCAAGATTCTGCTGATAGCGGATATTCTTATCCGTGGTCACCATGAGGTCAAAACCGGCATGCTCGGCGGCTTCGATCAATGCGCCGTTGGTGAGTTCTTCCCATCCATGCAACCGCGCTTTCTCAACGGTATGGCCGATGAAATGACGGGCTAGACCGCGCGGCGTTCCATTGTCAAAAAGAATGCGCATGTAGCGGTGGGCTAGCCGTAGCTCGGTGCTTTATCGAGCGAACGCGCGACAAAAGCCATAAGCCTGTCGATCTGTTCGCGGCTTACAGGAAATTGTTCAATCACCTCTTCAATACTCATGCCCGCTTCAATGTTCTCGAACAATACCTTAACCGGCATCCGGGTTCCCTTCAATACCCATGCGCCGCTCACTTTGCCGGGAATGCTTTCCACGGCAGGGCATTGCGACCAATCTAGGTTTGCCATAACTTACCTCCCTTCTTGACGGTATGTGCAGAATTTCCAGATAGCTCTCGCAAAACGGTGCAGCGCAGAGCAAAGCTACCCAATTCCAAGGAGTTTGTGAGCCCAAATTCTCAAAGCTTCACCTCGAAAACCCACCCTTCACTCAAATCTCATCCAGCTATTAAGGAGGCCTCACTACTTAGGGCAAACTGCGCACTCAATTCCTTCTTGATCCCAAAGTACCGCAGCAAAAAAGCACCCTCATCCATGCGCTTCCGCCGCAGCCAAGCCGTCACCTCCTCATTGCACTTACTGGCATTGCAAGACCCACAAGCCGGCACAATGTTATCCAGCGTATAACGCCCCCCGCGAGACAAAGCCAGCACGCAATCCTTCTGAAAAGCTACCCCCTCAGCCCCGCAATACGCGCACCCACCCCATGCCATCTGGATGGCCGACCATTGCACCTCACTCAGGTCGTACTCCGCCAGATCCATCCGACGCTTCCGCCTTCGCGAGGCCCGAGCCCTGCGGCTTTGACTCTTGGCCATATCTATAGCCTACTCAGGCAACTCCAACCGCGCTGCAAACCCAAGCGCCTCAAAGATATCCTGCTCTTCAAGATAAGGAAAATCGTTAAGCAGGTCTTGAATTGTCCGGCCCGCACTCATCGCTCCAACGAGCATACCCACCGTTACTCGCATCCCGCAAATGCAGGGATTCCCGCTCATAACTTCAGGATTGATAGTGATTCGCTCGAATTGCAGCATTCCTCTAGCCTAATTGCGTTCACAAGAATTTTCAAAAACTCTTCTCTCATCAAATCAACAATTTCCCGCCAAACCCGCCCCAAGACCACCAAACCCAGGCGATACCCTGTCCATCGGGAGCCAACTCCCACCAAACTCTGACTTAAGGACAGAACACAATGGCATCAGCAGCCCAAACCCTCGCCAACCAATCCAACGCTCAACACTCAACCGGCCCCAAAACCGAATCCGGCAAACACAAATCCTCATCCAACTCCTATCGCCACGGCCTCCATGCCACCAGCGAGAAACTCTTCTCCACCAACCCCAAAGAGCGCGAACAATACGAGCAAATCAAAGCCAATCTGAAATCAGAAACCCTCCCCAGAGGCTCCGCCGAAGAACTCCTCTTCGAACAATACGCCTACTCCAGCTTCCAGGCTCTCCGCGCCCAATGCATCGAAGCCGAAGCCCAAGACCGCTGGCTCGAAGACCCTGATAACCAGCAACGCTTCGTCCAAATGGAACGCGCCGTCAAACTCGGAGCCCTTTTCGAGCGCCGCGCCTCCAAAGCCTTCAAACAACTACAAGACCTCCAACTCCACCGCCTCGCCGGCGTCGAAGTCCTCGCCGAACTCGAAGAAGCCAAAGTGGAATGCCAAATCCCAACCTCAATGCCAATGGCCAAAATCCGCATCGAGCAACTCAAACGGGAAGATCCTTGCTACGTCGGGCTCAACATCACCTACGGCGCCAGACAGGAAATCAATAGAACGAACCCAATCGATCCCTCCTGCGTCCAACCAATTGGCGATAATAAAGAGAGAGAACCTGAAATCAAATGAATTGGAAGTTTTTCTGGCGTCTAAACGCTCACATTCAACTCTCGCCGATCCTCGAATCCGGCGAAGAAACCCTCATCGGCGGTCAAGCCGTCATGGAGGGCGTCATGATGCGTGCGCCCCACTCCTACTGCGTCTCCGTACGTAAGTCCGACGGCGAAATCGTCAGCGAAACCGCACCTCTCGGTAAAGTCAGCGACAAATACCCCATCTTCAAGCTCCCGGTCCTGCGCGGTTTGGGCACCCTCGGCCAGGCTATGAGCCTCGGCATGAAGGCCCTCAAATTCTCCGCTGACGTCCAGCTTGCCGACGAAGAATCAAAAAAACAAAACGAAGCTAGTCCAGCCAAACCCGGCAAAAAAGGTCCCACTGAAATCCCAGCTTGGGCTATGGCCGGCCAGCTCGCCTTCAGCCTCATTTTCTTCATCGTTCTCTACAAATTCGTCCCGCTCTGGCTTACCGAACAGCTTAAGAACATCTACCCCGTCCTCGAAGGCCGCATCATGTTCAACCTGGTCGACGGCATTATCCGCATCGCCATCTTCCTCGCCTTCCTTTACGGCATCTCCCGGGCCAAAGACATCCGCCGCGTCTTCCAGTACCACGGCGCAGAGCACAAAGTCGTCTTTAACTACGAATCCGGCAAGCCCGTCACTGTCGCCAACGCCCAAAGCTTCGTCACCTTCCACCCCCGCTGCGGCACCAGCTTTATGATCGTCGTCATGTTGATTTCGATGGTCCTTTACATGTTCCTGCCCTTTGACACCATGCTCGGCAAATTCCTCGCTCGCATCGCCCTTCTGCCTCTGGTAGCCGGCCTCTCCTATGAGTTGATCCGCTACGCCGCAAAGAACAAAGGCAGCCTGCTCACGATCCTCGCCCTGCCTGGCCTCTGGCTCCAGCGCATCACCACCCAACCTCCAGACGACTCGCAAGCCGAGATCGCCATCCACGCCCTCAACGGCGCCATGGAACTTGAAAAAGAACAAGGTGGCGAGCTAGTCATCGCCTAAACAAACCCAATGTCCCGCATACCTACCGACAAGCTCAACGAAATTGAGCAACGTTTCGAAAAATTGAACGAAGATATGGCCAACCCGGAGATCATCGCCGATCCCAACGTCTACAAGAAGACTGCCAAGACCGTAGTCGACTTGGAGGAAATCGTCCAGGCCTTCCGTAAGTGGAAGGCGCTAACCTCGCGCTTCGATCAAGCCAAACCCATGGTCATGGATGCCGATCCAGACATGGCTGAAATGGCTCGTATGGAACTGGCTGAAATCGAACCCGAACTCGCCAAAATTGAAGACGAACTCCAGGCTCTCCTCATCCCGAAAGATCCTAACGACCTCAAAGACGTGGTCCTCGAAATCCATGCCGGTGCCGGTGGCGACGAGGCCAGCCTCTTCGCGGCCGAAATGCTCCGCATGTACACCCGCTACGCCGAACTGGTCGGCTGGAAGATCGAAATCCTCGATATCTCGGAATCCGGCGCAGGTGGCATGGAGAGCGTTTCTGCAATTATCTCCGGCAAAAAAGTCTACTCAATCATGAAGTACGAAGGCGGCGTCCATCGCGTCCAGCGTGTCCCCGCAACAGAAGCCCAGGGCCGTATCCACACCTCCACCGTCTCTGTCGCCATCCTTCCAGAAGCCGACGAAGTCGAAGTCCACATCGAAAACAAAGACCTCCGCATCGACACCTTCTGTTCTTCAGGTCCTGGCGGCCAATCGGTCAACACAACCTATTCTGCCGTCCGCATCACCCACATCCCTACGGGCACTGTCGTCTCCATGCAGGACGAAAAATCGCAGATCAAGAACAAAGACAAAGCCATGCGCGTCCTCCGTTCCCGCCTCTACGAAATCGAGATGGACAAACAGAACGCCGCCATGAACACCGAGCGCAAATCGATGGTCGGCTCCGGCGACCGCTCCGAAAAGATCCGTACCTACAACTTTAAAGAAAACCGTGTCTCCGATCACCGCATCGGTCTCACCATCCACCAGCTTGATCAGGTCATGGAAGGAAAGCTCGATCCCTTCATCAACGCATTGACCGCCCATTACAATGCCGAGAAGATCAACCGTGTCAACTGAGCTCACCATCGGTCAGGCCCTCATGCAGGGCATCAAATTACTGACTGATGAAAAAGTAGACCCTCCCCGGCTTACAGCAGAACTTCTGCTCATGCACGCGCTCCGCAAGGAGCGCGTTTTCCTTTTTAGCCACTCTGGCGACCCACTGCCAGAACTCGCCTGGATCCACTATGGCCGCTACCTCCACGAGCGCATCTCCGGCAAACCCCTCCAGTACATCACCGGCAAGCAGGAGTTCTACACCAGAGACTTCAAGGTCCAACCGGGAGTCTTGATTCCGAGGCCCGAAACCGAACATCTGATTGAATTCATCCTCAATCTCCCGCGCCCCATCGGAACCATAGCCGATGCCGGAGTAGGCTCAGGCGCGATCTGCGTCACC
>JBKJUN010000720.1:0-4728 GCA_046590555.1 Bryobacter sp.
GACCGGCCTGGCGGAGAGTGCGGCAGACGGTGAAGCCGTCGAGGCCCGGTAGCATGACGTCGAGAATGATGAGGTCGTATTGGTTGACGTGCGTTTTGTTGATGGCGTCTGGGCCGGTGGTTGCGATGTCGACGGCGTAGGTCTGCTCTCGCAGGCCTTTGGAGAGCATGCGGGCGGCTTCGTCTTCGTCTTCGACCAACAAGAGTCGCATTCCCTTTGATTGTAGATTCGATGTTGATAGGATTTGTGCTTATGAAAATGTTTGTTTGTGCCTTGGTTGTGAGTGGATTGGGTTTGGGGCAGGCGCTGCCGCTGTTGCCTGCGCCGATGGGGATACCGAAGCCGGGGCCAGTGACGGATGCGCCGTATGCGCCTCAGCCGCTTCTGCCTGGTGGTGTCGTGATTCCGCTGTATCCGGCGGGGAGTTCTTTCTTGAAGGCAGAGCGGGTGCGGGAAGCTGAGGTTTACAACATGAGCGCAGCCGTGCCGGGGCGCATCACGAATATGGTGAACATCCATAACCCCTCGATTGAAGTGCATGTGGCGGAGAAGTCGAACAACAGTGGGGCCGTTATTATTCTGGCTGCTGGTGGGGGGCACAACACACTTTATGTTGGGCCGGAGAGTGCCGATTTTGTTCACTACTTTTTTAACTATGGTGTGAATACGGTGATCCTGAGGAACCGGCTGCGGAAGGATGGTTATGATGCGCGCGTCGATGCGGTGAATGATGCACTTCAGGCGATACGACTGGTACGGAGTTATGCCAAGGAATTCAATTTTGACCCGAAGAAGATTGGGATCATGGGGTTCTCGGCTGGTGCGGAACTGTCGGCTCCAGCGGCTGTTGAGTATCTTGAGTTTGAGAAGAAGAACCCTGGGGTGAGTGCTCGCCCCGATTTTACGGGGCTGATCTATCCAGGGCCATCGCCGTTTGCCCGGGGGCGGACTGCGACGGAGATTCCGGCTGATGTGCCGCCGGCGTTTATTGCCAGCCCTGGCAGTGGCGACCGCGTACATGCGATCTGGGCGATGGAGTATTACAGCGCAATGCTGATGAAGGGCGTTCCGAATATCGAGATGCACTTGTATGGGAATGGCGTGCATGGCGGTGCGATGTCGGACCGGCGAGGGATTCCGTTTGGAACTTGGCAGACGCGGTTTATCGAGTGGTTTCGGGATTTAGGATTTTTGGAGAAGGCAGGAGTGGAGACCAAAGCTGCACGGGATGTGGCTGAGTATGTGAAGAATCCGCCGAAGATTCAGGGGGCACGGTAAGTTATGCGTTGTATTGTAATTACTTTAATTGTTGTTGGACTTTGTCCTGGGCAGAGGTTGCCGGCGCCGATGGGTGTGCCAAAGCCGGGCCCGGTTGGTGATGGTGCTTATGCTCCGCAGCCGCTGCTGCCTGGGGGTGTGGTGATTCCGCTGTATCCGCAGGGAAGCCCGACGCTTAAAGCTTCACGGCTGCGGGAGGCTGAGGTTTACAACATGAGCGAGTCTGTGCCTGAGCGCATTACCAGTATGGTTAATATTCACAATCCTTCGATTGAAGTGCATGTCGCAGAGAAGTCGAATAACACTGGGGCTGTGATTATTCTGGCGGCTGGTGGTGGCCACAACACGTTAAACGTAGCGATGGGCAGTGTGGACTTTGTGCCTTATTTCTTTAACTATGGGATCAACACTGTCATCCTTCGATACCGGTTGCGGAAGGATGGCTATGATGCGCGTGTCGATGCAGTGAATGATGCTTTGCAGGCGGTGAAGCTGGTGCGGACTTATGCGAAGGAATTCAACTTTGACCCTAATAAGATTGGGATTATGGGGTTTTCGGCTGGGGCGGAATTGTCGGCTCCGGCGGCGGTGGAATTTGTTGAGTTTGACCGGAAGAACCCAGGGGTGAGTTCGCGGCCGGATTTTACAGGGTTGATTTACCCTGGGCCGACGCCGTTTGCGCGAGGACGGATAGCGCCGGAGATTCCTTTGAATGTGCCACCTGCTTTTGTTGCAAGCCCGGGGAGCGGGGATCAGGTTCATGCAGTGTGGGCGATGGAATATTACAGCGCGATGTTGATGAAGGGAGTACCGAATATCGAGATGCACTTGTATGGAAGGGGAGTGCATGGCGGAGGGATGTCTTACCGGGATGGAATTCCGTTTGGGACATGGCAGACACGGTTTATTGAGTGGTTTCGGGATTTGGGATTTTTGGAGAAGGCTGGGGTGGAGACCAAGGCGGCGCGGGATGTGGCGGAATTTGTTAAGAATCCGCCGAAGTTGGGTGGGCCTCGCTAGAGCCAATTGGGATGTCGAAGTTGCCTATCTTTGGCCAGTAAGTCGCCTGGCTTGGTCGGCCCTGATTGCGTCGATTCTTGAGCAGGGCTCAATGGGCGTGAGGAGGCGGGGAGGTTGGCTGCTCGAAATTGAGATGAGCCAGGCGAAGGGGAGAATCAGCTCTAATTTCCTCATTGCAGTTTTCTTGGTAGCACATCCGCTAAGGGGCGTCAGCCAAGGTGAGGTCGATTTGTTTTTGGGAGTTGGGAGTGATCGAGAAGGTTTGCGCCTTGGCTAAGGCGGCTTCATGGCTTCCAGGGTTTGGAAGTACGAAGGCTTCAAATGGTTTCACTACATAGATTTTGTAGTCGCCTGGGGCAATGTTTGAAAGGGTGAAGCGACCGTTCTGGTCTGTTGCTATGTTTCTCGTAAAGCCAAGGTGAGGCTGTTGGCCGAGCAACATCACTGATCCTATCGCGGGCTGGCCTTTTGAGTTGGTTACCGCGCCTGTAATTGCGCCCACACCTGTTGCCAGCGTGATTTCAATTGGCGATTCGGGGAGTTCTGTTGCTGTGTTGAGCAGGTTGCGGCCTGCTGCGGTGATCGACTTCAGCCAGAGTCCGTTTGGGAGGTTCTGTACGCCGAGGCGGAATTTTCCATTCGCTACCCTCTCCAATTGGAACATGCCTTGTGCATCGGATTTGGTCTGGCGGAAGCTATCGGATTCTCCGCTCGAGGACGAGAGGAAAATTAGAATTGTATCTAGGGAGGGTTGCCGGCCTGTGGAAGAGCCTTCGATGCGAATCGTACCGGAAATCATGACCGATTCGATCTTGCCGATCTGGACGTTGTTAATGTTCTCGTTGGTGATGTCGATTGTTGTTTTGCCCAGGACGGTACGCATCCCAGTGGCTAGCATGGCAGTGATTGTGTATGGGCCGGGGGAAAGTTTCGAAATCTCGAAGGTGCCATCTTCATTAAGGATTGCCTCTTTGTTTACGAATGACGCAGTACCGTCTGCATTGCGGGGGACGGCTTCTATACGAAGATCCTTGAGCGGAATCGAGGAGACTTTTCCGCGAAGACGAAAGACTCGCTCTTGTTTCATGCGAATTTCAAGCCCGGTGAGGGTTTGCCCAGAACTTAGGTCGAGCGCACGGGCTCCCGCTTCGTCCACAGACGAGGGGAAAAATGTTCTAGCAAAGGCCATCTGTGGCTTGTCGAAGTCGTGGCGAAGGGATTTTTGAAAATATGCCAGTGCGGGATTCTGATTCGATGCGCTTAGGAAGTATCGACCGGGGGCGATGCCCGCGATGCGGAACTCGCCGGCGTCGTTTGTCTGGGTGAAACCAATGATAGACATGGCTGACTTGCCGTTCATTTCAAGCTGGCGGAGCAGGCGGACATCCATTCCGGCAAGTTGAGCACCTTCTTGATCTAAAAGGCGGCCTGTTATTACGGCATGAGGGAGGAGTTTGAAGTTGAGGCCGTTGATCCGGTTGCCTGGACTGACACTCATCTGGCCTTTTTGTTGCTGGGTGACATAGCCGACCGCTTGGACCTCCACTGTGTAAGAATCCGGCTCGACGTGTGCGAATTCAAATTTACCTTCTCCATTTGTTTCTGTGCCGAAACCGGGGGCTAGCGGGTTAGGGAAGCCAGTTTGGTTTGAACGCCTCAAGGCAATCAGTGCGCGGCGGATTGGAGCGCCGGTGGTTGCATTGAGTACTGTGCCCTCGATCAGAATTGATGGTGGCTGTTGGGCAAAGGCATTAAATGCCAGTGCGAGGGAGAGAGTTAGCGTAATGAATTGCAAAGAATCCTCCTGCCGACGACTCTTATTAGAACGCAAAAAGGGCACCTGTGGGGTACCCTTTGATTTGCTGTTAGTAAGTGAGAATTAGATGGTGTAGAGGGTAGTGCTTTCTGTTGGAGTAGTGGGCGCGCTCGCTCCGGCGAGAGCTGCTTCAGCGTTTTGCGGATTTGACAGTGAGGCAGACAGTGAGGCGGATCTTTATCTGCTTGGCGACCAGGTTATCAATTCATCTGTTTGAAAGAATCGGCTGGCAAAATTAGGGTTTATGACCCAGTATTTCCTTTTGCTGATTTGCATGATTTGCGGGTGTGGCTTTGCTGCGACGCTTGGGGAAACGGATCGATTTATCCCGCTGGTGCAGGCCGGTGAGGGTTGGTCGACGCAAATCACAGTTATAAACCTGAGTGGTGAGCCAGCTTATATCGTTGCGGCGTTTGGGGCTACGGGTGAGGGCTGGAATGTGGACTTGAGGGCACCGCGCGGGAAGGTGATTGGTGCGAATGTGGAGGCTTTTCTTGAGCCAGGCGGGACGGTTGTAATTGAGACGAGTGGGATGCCGGAGAAACTGGCTCGGGGCTTAGCCGCTATCTCTGAATTGGGGGATAAGCCGATTGGGGCAGTGGCGAAGCTGGTGC
>JBKJUN010000728.1:0-2477 GCA_046590555.1 Bryobacter sp.
CTTTGAACTTTCCGGTCCGTGTATCGAATGCCATCAGCTTGCCCAGCGGTGCGCTTCGATTGGATTGAATCAGCAATACATCCCCAACACTGTCAGCCAGACTAAAGCGGTCTTCGCTGATCTCGTCGACAATGGGCAGGAATTTCCTACTCTTCGATTTCATCTCGAAGTAGTGGAGCGCATTTCCTTTCTTGCCCGTGCTCAGATCCGCGACCGACATAACGGCGAATCGTTCGTCTGTGCTCGTGCGCACATTGTGGTAACGCAACGGATGGGCCTTGTCTTCAAAGATCAGTTCGTCTTTGGATTGTGGGGTCCCAACCTGGTGTAAGTAGACGGTGTGGAAGGCGTTTTGCCCTACCAACTCTTTGCCTTTTTCCGGTGCAGGATAACGGCTATAAAAGAAGCTATCGCCAGCCCAGGCAAAGTATGATACCTTGATCCATTCCAGTTTCTCGGCCAGCAACTTTTTGGTGGTGAGGTCTAGCACGTAGCCCTCGTACCAGTCGGAGCCACCACGCGAAATCCCGTAGGCCAGATACTTGCCATTGAAAGAAAACGCCATGATCGCAAGGCGTGCCGTGCCGTCTGAGGAAAGTTTGTTGGGGTCGATCAGAACCTCGGGCCGACCCTTCAATCCATTCTGCTCGTACCAGACACTTTGATTCTGTAAACCATCATTCTTGGTGAAGTAGTAAATCTCACCACGCCTGACAGGGAGACCAATCTTCGGATAATTCATGACAGTTGCGAGGCGTTTGCGAATCGCCTCGCGGTAAGAAAGCCTGGAAAAATACTGCTCAGTAAATGAATTTTGAGCTTTCACCCATTCGCCTGTTTCGGCGCTCCGATCATCCTCGAGCCAGCGATACGGATCCGGCACCTTCACACCGTGGTAGGTGTCGATATGATCGACCTTCCTCGTATCAGGCATTTGAGCGAGGTTCGCTAACAGTAATGTGAGGCAAAGTGTCATCTATTAGTTTCCCGCGCCTCCAGATGCTGAGGGGGCAGCGGTCTTGAGAAATTTAGCGTACCAATCGATGTATCGCTGCATACGATCCCGCTGGAAGCTAGGCCGGGCGATGCCGTGGTTCTCGCCGGGATAGATGATCAACTGAGATTCAGTACCGACGTTGCGTAGAGCCTGATACATTTGTTCGCTTCCAAGAAGCGGAACATTGAAGTCTTTGTCGCCTCCCAGGAACATGGTGGGTGTCTTGATCCGGTCGGCATGCAAGAAGGGATAAGAGATCTTGATCCAGGGCTCGAGGCCATTCTGCCACGGCGGACCAATCTCGTTGTCGTACTGCCGGATGTATTGATCGTGCCCGTAGAAGGCGAGCGGAAAAGCAACACCGGCGCCACTGGTAGCAACCTTAAACCGGGTGTCGCTCGCGATCAGGTAGTTGGTGAGAATGCCGCCATAGCTCCAGCCGCCAACGCCCAGCTTCTCCGGATCAGCCAAACCCATCTTTACGACATGGTCAACACCGGCATGAAGGTCGATCACTTCTTTGTTGCCCCAGTCTCCGGCGATGCTCACTGTGTATTGCTGCCCACGACCGCTACTGCCGCGATAGTTCACGTTCAACACGGCATAGCCTTGAGCGGCGAAGATCTGTTCTTCGAGACGGAAGGAATGCTGATCCTGGCCATTGGGACCACCATGAATGCGCAACAGGAATGGCACCTTTGTGCCTTCCACATAGTTGACTGGTTTAAAGAGCAGCCCATGGGCTTCATTGCCGTCCTTGCCCTTAAATTTCAACTCTTCCGGTGTTACCAGTTTGAGTTCTTTGAGAACGGCTTCGTTGTGAGCGGTCAGTTTTTTGAGGCTTGAGCCTTCGAGCACATGAAGTTCTGGTGGCATGACGTCTGTCGAGATCAGCGCGGCCACGCAAGGCCCGGCCCGATCAATACCAATCATGGCGAGTTTGCCACCCACCATCCGCTCTACTGCTCCACCCCTGACACTGATTCGGGCCGGATACATGCTCATGTCGTCTGCCACTAGAAATTCCAGTTGATTGCCATCGGCAGTGAACTGATGGCCTGTGGCACCGCGGTCAAAGTTGGCGGTCAGAATTCGCGGCGCACCGCCTTCTACAGGTACGATGGCCAGGCGGTTCATGTTGTACTCGCCCATCTTATGTTCGCTACCCGTCAGGTAGGCAATCGACTTTCCATCTGGACTCCAGACAGGCTGCGTATCGCTACCTGTGAATGGAGTCAGTTTACGGGGAGTGGAGCCGGCTTTGGCATCGACAACCCAGATATCAGAATTGGGAACCTTGTCGCCGTCGGCAGCGCGATTGCTGGTGAAGGCAAGCAATTTTCCATCTGGGCTCCAGACTGGCGCAGTCTCATCGAAGTTTTCGGTTGTGACCAGTTCGGTTTTTTTCGTCACAATGTCGTAGATGAAAATGCGGCTGCGCTTGGCACCGTTGATGTATCCAGAGCCATCACGTTTGAAT
>JBKJUN010000924.1:0-2613 GCA_046590555.1 Bryobacter sp.
CATGTCGATGTACTTCACCAGTGCCGCATGCTCGGCAATCGTATCGAGCATCTTCTGGGTCACCCGGTTTGGGTAGCAATAGAGAAAACGAACCCACTTCTCAAACGGAGTCTCAATCGAAGCAAGGCTCCCCAGCAAAAGCGCAAGGCCGTCCTTGATGCCAAGGTCTTCCCCATAGCTGGTCGTATCCTGACCAATCAGATTGATCTCACGAACGCCCGAATCAAAAAGCCGCGTGGCTTCCGCCACAATCGATTCAAAGCGCCGACTACGGAAGTCCCCGCGAAACTGCGGAATCACACAAAACGTGCAAGGATGATCACACCCTTCAGCGATCTTGATATAAGCCGAAAAGCGCCCCGTAGTCAGCACCCGTGGCGAAAGATCGTGGTAGAGATAAGGCGTCGTCTCGAGCGTAAACTTCTCACCCTCGCAAGCCGCAACAATCTTCTCGATCTCGTTGGTGCCAACCATGGCATCCACTTCAGGCAGGTTCGCTTCAATCTCGCCGCGAAACCGTTCTACAAGGCAGCCAGCCACCACCAGCCGCTTGGCTTTACCGTGTTCCTTGTACTTGCCCATCTCGATAATCGTATCGACCGACTCCTGCTTGGCCGGATTGATAAAGCTGCAAGTGTTCACCACAATCACATCCGCATCATCGGGCGACGCGGTGAGTTCGTGACCATGCGCGGCAAGCTGCCCCATCATCACTTCTGAATCCACAAGATTCTTGGGACAACCTAAACTGACAAAACCTATTTTCAAACGTAATTACCCAACCATCAGGTTACCGCGATTTGTTATCCTCATCACCAAATGGAAATTGATCGTCGAAAGGTAATCACCGCTCTCGGCGGCGCTTCGGTCGTGGAACTCCTGAACCCGGAAGCCCGTGCCGAAGCCCTCGAAGACTATCTCTCCCAGCAACTCGACGCCGCCATGGCCGCCAAGCTCGGCGTCCCACTGAACACCCCCACCGTCGCCGAACTCGAAGACCAGATCGAGACCCGCCCCTTCCGCAAAGGCGTTGGCACGCTCTTCGCCGTCGGCGCATCCACGCCTTTTGGCAACCGCGTCGCAGGCGAAGCCAGCCTGGTAGCCAAGCTGCCCGCAATGCCAACCAAGCCCACACTTCTCGATTTCTTCAAGCTACGCTTCAACCCTGCCACCCACATTCTGCAAAGCGCCGACAAGGCGCTCACCTCCGGCATGCCCGAAGAAATCGTCCTTGCCTGCCTCCTCCACGATTCCGCTCACGCCCTCATGAAAGCCGACCACGGCTGGTGGGCCGCCCAACTTTACGAGCCCTACGTCTCACCCAAAGTCACCTTTGCGATCCGCTTCCACCAGGCCTTACGCTTCTTCCCAGACCCAAGCGTTAACTACGAATACCCAATCCTCTACAACAAGATCTTTGGCAAAGACTACGTGCCGCCAGAGTACATCAAACAGGCCCACGACTATGCCCGCAAGCACAAGTTCTACATGGCCGCCCGCCTGGTCACCGTCAACGACCTCTACTCCTTCGACCCCAACCACGTAGTAGACCCAGCCAAGTTTACGGACATTATCGGACGCCACTTCAAGCAACCCAAAGAAGGATTGGGCTACGACAATTCTGCCGTAGCCCATATGTGGCGAACGATGATCAATCCCGACGTCGGGCTCTAGTAGCTAAGCTTCTTCAAGTACTCAGCCGACAGCTTCAAGCTATCCAGCGGATTCCCCGGCGTCTGATCCTGCTCCACAAAGAAGTGCTTCGCCCCAGCGGCCAAAGCCGCGCGCATGACCGGCGCAATCTCAATCACACCCGTACCCACACTCTGGAAAGCTTCCTTCGGCACCCGCTCGTTGTACTGCGTCGGCATCTTCGTCACATTCTTCAAATGCACCAGCGGAATGCGGCCCTTGTACTTCTGGAATACCTCAACGGGAGGCACCCCAGCCACTTGGCTCCACATGATGTCAAACTCAAGGCCCACCAACTTCGCATCGGTATTCTTCATCAGCACATCAATCAGGCGGTCCCCAGTCCCCGCCACCGGCTCAAACTCAAACGCGTGGTTGTGATAGCAGAGCTTCAGGCCAGCAGCCTTCGCACGGGCACCCGTCTTGTTCAAAACATCCGCCAGCTTCTTGATCACCTCAACACCGCCTCGATCGGCAGGTGCAATATAAGGGCAAACCACATACTCGATCCCCTTAGCCTTCGCGTCATCCAGTGTCGGGTTCAGCTTGTCGATGTCCTTAAAGAAATAGCTCGTATCAACATGCAGACTCACCGGCTTCAACTTCGTCTGCTTCAGCGAAGACCAAACCTTGTCCATGTTGCCGCGAATCACTTCGGCTTCTGTATATCCAAGCTCTTCAAGCGATTTCAGCGTCTCAAGCGGCTTTGCATCAATGATCGAACGCAGCGTATAGAGCTGCGCACCAAAAGTCTTCAGGGTCTTTGCTTCAAGAGCGGGCAGGGCCAATGCGGCACCAGCAACGAGGCTTCGTCGGGTCATAGACATATCAATAAATATCTTATGCCAGAAAGAAAATGGCCGGAACCATTTTCAGGTTCCGGCCTTGAGCGAGACTAACGAAGCTTGCGACTCTCGTTTT
>JBKJUN010001062.1:0-9088 GCA_046590555.1 Bryobacter sp.
GACGTTACCTTTGCCCGCCCCGATTGGGCTTACGAGACGATCCAGCAACTCCAGCACTACCAGGTTGTTCAGATGTTCAGCCATGCCCTCGATCTCGGTCCCAAATATCAACCGGTCGGCATCGTAAAAAACAGTTTCGCCTGGATGTACTACAACGAACCCAAATCCGAGCGTACCCCGCGGGCCGGTTCTATGCGCACCGCCGAAGGCTACTACGGCTACACCAAGGGCGGCTACTGGCACCCCGGATTCGCCTGGGCCGCCCGCAGGTCTGCTCTCGATGCCCTCGGTTGCCTGCTCGACTTTTGCATCGTCGGCTCAGCCGACTGGCACATGGCCGCCTCTCTCATCGGCGAAGGCGAGAAGACCATATCCCGCCAGCTTCATCCCACCTACAAACGCGAAGTCCTCCAATGGCAGGATCGCGCAACCAAACTCGTCAAGGGCAATATCGGCTACGTCGACGGTCTGCTCAATCACCATTGGCATGGCCGAAAAGTGGATCGACACTACTCCGACCGCTGGAAGATCCTGGTCGACAACAAATACAATCCCGAAACCGATCTCAAGCGCGATGCTCAAGGGCTTTACAGCCTCACCGATCGCAGCCCCGGTCTGCGTGACGGCATTCGCACTTACTTCCGCTCTCGCAACGAAGATTCAATTGACCTTGTCTAGAATAAGACCAGCATGCCGAATTTTAAGGAATCTCCGCGACAACTCCGTCGCCGCGCCTTCCAGCTCTTCGGCAATCTTCGCATTCGGCCCAAACTGCTCGTCCTGCACAACCTGTTTTTCCTTGTGCTGACGATCGGCGTTTACTGGAGTGTGATCCCGCTGTTTGAGCGCCGCGTTGCCAGCGCCAAGCAGCGGGAATTCACCCTCCTCGCCCAGCTCTTCACCGACGACGGTGGCCTGCCTGCTCTCCAGCTTATGGGCCTCTACTCTTACAGCCAGGGCGACGAGGCCACTCTCGCCATGCCGCGAGAAGCCATTGAATACCTTAACGAAAATCCCACTCGCGTCTACATGAATCCGGCCATCTCGGCCACTATCTACAAGCGTTCCCCACTAGCCGGCCTCTACCGTGCCATCACTATCCCCGAGCTCTATTACGACGGCCTTGTCACGCGAGCCAAATACACCCTCTTCATTGTGCTCGCGATTCTCTATCTTGCCGCCATTCTCCTGCTCGAATTCCTCGTCATGCCTGCCTACGTCTATCGCCCAATCCAACTATTTCTCGATGCCGACGATGCCGCCAGAGTCGACGACCGCGACCGTGAACTCATCGGCGAACAGGACATCCTCGAAGACGAGATCGGCAAGATCATGCTCTCGCGCAACGACACGATGCGCCGTCTGAGAAAGCAGAACGAAGAACTCGAAGCCGCCCGCTCGAAGCTCCTTGAACAAGATCGTCTGGCCTCACTCGGCCTGCTCTCGGCCTCGGTCGCTCACGAACTCAACACCCCCCTCGCAGTCTTGCAAGGCTACATCGAAAAGTTCGCCGAAGAAAGCCAAAGCACCCAAAGCACAGAACGCCTCGCCCGCATGCTCAAAATGACCCAGCGACTCAGACGCATCTCGGAATCCCTCGTCGGCTTCTCACGTGTCCGCCGCGAAGCAAACGAACCCGTTGCCGTTCGCGATCTGATCGAAGAAGCCTGGCAGATCGCTTCTATCGAAGAAAAAGCCTCGCGCGTCACTTTCTCAAACGAAGCCAAACCCGGCGACTCCGTCCTTGGCAACGCCGACCGCCTCCTTCAGGTTTTCCTGAATCTGATGCGAAATGCCATGCAGGCTGTCCCCGAAAAGGGGGGGCAGATTCGCGTCACTACCTGCCAGATCCGCACAGACGGCAAACCATTTCTCTCGATTCGAGTGGAAGACAACGGCCCTGGCATTCCGCCAGACGTCCTCCCAGACATTTTTGATGCCTTTGTTTCCACTAGGCTCGATTCAAAGGGTACCGGCCTTGGCCTTACCGTCTCTGAAGGTATTGTCCACCAGCACGGTGGCTCCATTTCGGCATCCAACCGCAGCGGCGGCGGCGCCTCCCTCGACGTCCGTCTCCTAGACAGCGCGGCGAACTCGAAGGTCGTCCACCCCAGCCGAACCAGGTAGCCGGCGCGGCTCTTCAAATACGAATTGCCCTTGTCGAGACGACACCCTCGCACACTCCTGCAGTGCTTCTATCTGCTCACGCCAATCTTCGATTAACAAAACTTCATCTTCGATCGCCGCCATCCCGGGGAAATCCCGGCGTTTCCCACGCCATTCGGGCATCCGTTCCGCAGAAATTCCAAAGTTTTTCAGTTCCCCTGCAAAGCCCGTCGCTCCCCCATAAATCAGCTGGCCATCTACCCTCACCAGACTCCCGGCCATACCCCGCACTCCCGGCGCAATCTTCTCCCATTTCGCTGCTCCGCCAACGCCTTCTACCTGCAGGTGGATTCCCCTCGGCTCGGTCACCGTACGCAGCGCTTCCCACTCACCAACCACGCCAAACACTGAAGAAACAAAGACTTGTTTCGTATGCACCGTCACTTGGTCAGTCACCGTTGCCGGCGTCAGACTCATCGTTTCAGCGTCCAGATCGGCAAAAACCGGTTCCATACCCTGCCACGCAATTCCAGCCAGCACCTCTGCAGGTGCCAATACCGGGACAATAACCTCGTCGTTTCTAACCATGAAGCTTAACTATTCCACCACACCACTATCGACTCAGACAATACAAATCGTAAGGTCAAATGTCGAATTCCTTTATTTCCACTACTTTGCAAGTACTTGTTGTGCTAATCTAGCAAATTGTCATGCGTGTCCCCGAACTCATACAGCGTAAGCGCGAAGGTGAAGAACTAGAGCAAGAAGAGCTGGCATTCCTCATCGAAGGCTACATGCGGGGTGAAATTCCCGATTACCAGATATCCGCATTCTTGATGGCCGTCTTCTTTAAAGGACTCACCGAAGCCGAAACAGACAATCTCACCGCCCTGATGATTGCTTCTGGAGAGAAACTCGATCTCTCAGACATCCCCGGCCTCAAAGTGGACAAACACTCCACTGGCGGCGTCGGCGACAAGACCAGCTTAATTGCTGCTCCCATCGCTGCCGCAGCTGGTGTTATTGTTCCCATGATCAGCGGCCGTTCCTTAGGACATACCGGTGGAACCCTCGACAAGCTCGAGTCTATCCCCGGCTTCAACGTCAACCTCACTCTCGATCAATTTAAAACCCAGCTCACCGAGCACGGCCTCGCCTTTATCGGCCAGACCGAGCAGATCGCCCCCGTCGATGGCAAGCTTTACGCCATGCGTGACGTCACCGGCACCGTCGAATCGATTCCGCTCATTGCCAGCTCGATCATGTCCAAAAAGATCGCAGCCGGTGTGGATGCTCTCGTTCTCGACGTCAAAGTCGGCGCTGGCGCATTCATGAAGAGCCAGGTCAACGCCCGCCGTCTGGCCCAGTTGATGGTTGGCATCGGTCGTCGCCTCGACAAGAAGGTTCAGGCTCTGATCACCGACATGAACCAGCCTCTTGGCTTCGCCGTCGGCAATGCGCTCGAAGTCATGGAAGTCTCCCAGACCCTCCAGAACTCCGGCCCCATCGATCTGACCCGGTTGAGTCTCGAACTCGCCGCTCGCATGATCTTCCTCGCCAAGATCACCCCTACGCTCGAAGCTGCCCGCGAACTCGCCCAAACTAAGCTGCTCGACGGCTCCGGGTATCGCAAGTTCAAGGAAGTCATCACTGCTCAGGGTGGCAACGCACAGGTTCTCGATCGCTTCGACTTGCTCCCCAACGCAACCGGCATGCGCGAAATCGTCACCACCCGTGGTGGCTATGTCAGCGCTATCGACGCCGAAGGGATCGGCAAGGCCGTAGTCATGATTGGCGGCGGTCGAAATGCCGTCGACGATACGATCGACCACGCCGTGGGCATCATCCTTGAAGTCAAGGTCGGCTCTAAGGTAGATGCAGGCGCAGTCCTCTGCCGCCTCTATCACACCAGCGAAAACAACCTCGAAGAAGCATCTGAGGTCGTCGAAGATTCCTTCAAAATCTCAAATAATGCTCCAGAACAGCGCGAGATCGTCCTCGAAGTTGTAGGCTAGTTCTCATGATCGGCCTACTTGGCCTGGTTGTCATCGTGGCAACCTGCTACCTCCTATCGACAAATCGACAAGCAATTAAACCGAGGCTCCTCTTATGGGGCCTCGGTTTGCAATTTGGCTTTGCCATTATTGTTCTCAAGACTCCAGTCGGCTCCGCCTTTCAGGTTGCATCCTCCGCAGTAAACAATCTCCTCAAATACTCTGAAGACGGTGCCTCCTTCCTCTTTGGCGACAAACTCGGCAAGGCAAGCCCTGAGTTTGGCGTCCTCTTCGCCTTCCAGGTCCTCCCGATTGTCATCTTCATCGCCAGCCTCTTCTCGGTTCTCTACTATTTCGGCGTGATGCAGATTGTCATCGGCGTAATGGCTAAAGTCATGCGGCGTACGATGGGAGGCTCCGGTGCAGAATCGACCAACGTTGCCGCCTCCATCTTCATGGGCCAAACCGAAGCCCCTCTAACGATTCGCCCCTTTCTTGCCAAGCTCACCGAATCGGAACTCTTCACCATCATGACCAGCGGCATGGCTCACGTCTCCGGTGCCACCATGGCCGCCTACGTCAAATTCGCTGGCGTCTCGATTGAACACCTTCTAACCGCCGTCATCATGACCGCCCCCGCCACCATCATGCTGGCCAAGATGCTTGTGCCTGAAACTGAAGTTCCCGAGACCTCCGGCGACATCAAACTCGAAGTTGAGAAACCCGGAATCAACGTCATTGACGCCGCCGCACGCGGCGCTGGCGACGGCCTCCAACTCGCACTCAACATCGCTGGCATGCTGATTGCCTTCCTCAGCCTCATCGCCCTGGTCAACGGCTGTCTGGTAGGCCTCGGCTCACCCAAACTGCAAACCATCCTTGGTTACGCCTTCGCACCCGTTGCCTGGCTCCTCGGTGTGGCCTGGAACGATTGCCAAACCATCGGCCAGTTCCTCGGCACCCGCCTCGTCCTCAACGAATTTGTAGCCTTCATTGAACTCGGCAAAGTAAAGGAAATGCTTGATCCCCGCTCCTTCACTATTGCCACTTTCGCCCTCTGCGGCTTCGCCAACCTCAGCTCAGTCGCGATTCAGGTCGGCGGCATGGGCGCTCTGATGCCCACCCGCAAGTCTGACATCGCCCGCCTCGGCCTCAAGGCGGTCATGGCCGGCACCATGGCCAACTTCATGTCAGCATGCATCGCAGGAATGCTTCTATGAAAGAACAGATCGACTACCTCGAATCCCGCCTCAAAGTCCGCCCCGAAATTGGCATCGTTCTAGGCTCTGGCCTCGGTCCCATGGCCGATGAAGTCGAAGGTGCCACTGTGATTCCGTTTGAAGACATCCCGGGCTGGCCCCACAGCACTGCTGTTGGTCATGCCGGCAAGCTCATCTTCGGCCAACTCCAAGGCCGCAATGTCGTCGTGATGTCCGGCCGCGCCCATCTCTACGAAGGCCACTCCATCGACAAGGTCGTCCTCGGCGCACGCGTCATGGCCCGTCTCGGCGCAAGCAAAGTGATCCTCACCAACGCCGCTGGCGGCATCAACCTCAGCTACAACCGTGGCGCACTCGTGCTGATCACCGATCACATCAACCTCCAGGGCACCAACCCTCTCCTCGGCCCCAATGACGATTCTTTAGGTCCTCGCTTTCCAGACATGACCTTCTGCTACTCGCCCCGTCTGCGGCAACTCGCCCTCGATACCGCTCAGCGCATCGGCAACACACTTCATCAGGGCGTCTACGCCTGCCTCTCCGGCCCCACCTACGAAACCCCAGCCGAGATCCGCTACCTCCGCATCATTGGTGCTGACCTTGTCGGCATGTCCACCGTGCCCGAGGCGATCGCGCTCAACCACATGGGGGCCGAGGTCGTTGCCTTCTCCTGCGTCACCAACATGGCCGCTGGCATCACCAACGAAAAGATCCACCACGGCGAAGTCCTCGAAACCGGCCGCAACGTCAGCGCTCAATTCATCAACCTCATCCGCGCTATGCTTCCCTCTGTATGAGCCTAATAGAGCAAGCCCGCACCGCCCAACGCTCCGCCTACGCCCCCTACTCGAAGTATCACGTCGGCTGCGCCTTGGAAACCAACGACGGCACCATCTTCACCGGCTGCAACATCGAAAACGCCAGCTACGGCGCAACTCTCTGTGCCGAACGTGTCGCCATCTTCAAGGCCGTATCCGAAGGCCATCGTAACTTCAGCCGCATCGTCATCTGTACCGACTCCAGCACCCCAGCCGCACCCTGCGGTCTCTGCCGTCAGGTGATGGCAGAATTTTTTGGCCCCGAACTTGAGATCATTCTATGTGGAGCCAATGAAACAGAACGCCGTTATACCTTCGCCGAACTTCTTCCGCACCCCTTCAATCAGTCGTCGTTCGTTTAGCCTGGCCCTCGCCGGCTCGGCCGCAATGGCCGCCCCACAACGCACCATCCTCAGCGCCGGCACTATTGTCACGATGGATGCACAACGCCGCGTCCTCACCGACGCTGCCATAGCCATCGAAGGCCCAAAGATTCTCGCCGTCGGCCCTCGTGCTGAAATCGAGCGCGAATACAAAGGCGCACGCCGCGTCGCCCACCCCAACTCAATTCTCATCCCGGGCCTGATCAACACCCACGCCCACATCCCAATGTCGCTCTTTCGGGGCATCGCCGACGACAAGCGACTCCAGGACTGGCTCGAAAAATTCATCTTTCCAGCCGAAGCCAGCAACGTAACTCGCGAGTTTTGCTACTGGGGCACCATGCTCGGTTGCCTTGAGATGATGCTCTCCGGCACAACCACCTACACCGACATGTATTACTTCGAGGAAGAGATCGCCCGCGCAACCAAAATTGCCGGCCTCCGCGCCGTCCTCGGCCAAACCATCATCGGCTTCCCCGTAGCCGACGCCAAAACCCCCACAGACTCACTCGCCCGCACCGAAGACTTCTTCAAGAAATTCTCCAACGATCCGCTCATCACCCCGGCCGTCGCACCTCACGCCCTCTACACCAACACCCGCGAAACCCTCCAAAACTGCCGCAAACTCGCCAACCAGTATAAGAAGCCCCTCATCATCCATGTCTCGGAAACCAAACGCGAAAACGACGACATGATTAAACAGCACGGCAAGAGCCCCGTGCAGGTCCTCAACGAATGGGGCATCTTCGATGGCCTTACCGTTGCCGCACACGTTATCTGGGTGGACGATGCCGACATCGCTACCCTCGCCCGCAAGAAGGTCGGCATCGCCCACTGCCCGTCGTCTAATATGAAGCTCGCCAGCGGGATCGCCCCCGTCCTCAAACAACTCGCCGCCGGTCTCCACGTCGGCGTCGGCACCGATGGCCCCGCCGGCTCAAACAACGACTTCCACCTCATAGAAGAAATGGACCTCGCCGCCAAACTAGCCAAAGTTCACGCCATGGACCCAGAGGTACTACCAGCCAGGACTGCCCTCGAGATGGCCACCGTCCACGGTGCCGCCATCCTCGGCATGAGCGACAAGATCGGCTCTCTCGAAGCCGGCAAGCTCGCCGACATGGTCTTCCTTCGCACAGACTCACCCAACGTCGTTCCCAGCTTCGATCCATATTCCACAATCGTTTACGCGTCTAAAGCTGCCGATGTCACCGATGTCTACATTCATGGTGAGCCCGTCGTTCGAGCCTCCAAACCAGTTAGAATCAAAAGCGCCGAAATCATCGCCCAGGCCCGCAACTACCAGAAGCAAATCGTTCTATCCCTATCGAAAAATAAGTAATACCCCCTTACTTACTACCCATACCCCGAATATTAAATTGAGAGATCGCCTAAAGTTTTTCAACACTCCTCTCGCGAATCATGCAACTCAAATCTTTCGCGATCGCTCGCGCGGCGCTGACCGCCCTCATTCTCGGTGCCTCTGCTCAGGCAACGATTTTGACTGAAACCTCAGACTTGCCGACTTGGAACGCTGCTGTAACCAGCCCCGTGACCCAAACTTTCAATGGAATCGGCACTTCATTCATAAGCGGAGCAACTGGAATCCCCTTGGGCGGAATCACCTATCGAGGCTTCTACAACGAAAGCTCTTCGGTAGGATATGACACGTATTTGTACGGTTCTCCCGGACCTGGTGAAAATTTGGGCTCTGGGGGCTACATGGTGGGAGGCGCATTCAGTCAAACGGGTACCGGTGTTTCTCCCTCGGATACTGGCTTGAGCGTCAACTTTGGTTCAATTGCTTCGATCAATACACTAAGCTTCAATTTCTCCGGTTGGCGAGACAACCTCAGTGGTACTCGAATTTACTCTACAGCGGGTACACCCATCAATCTAACCCTACAGGTTTATGAAGGGGCAAACCTTTCAATCAGAACGCTTGTTATCCCACCCGCTGCTGGTTCTCCGTTGAATCCTGTGTCAGGGTTCTTTGGCTTCACTACGTCTGGGTCAATTTCATCTATCAGGCTCTTGATAAGTACCCCCACGAATACGAGTCTTAACCTTGTTGCGCTCGATAACTTTGCCTACGGCACAATCGCAACCTCAGGTGGCGGTGGTGAAATTCCCGAGCCGCAAACTTACCTCCTATGCGCCGCCGGCCTCTTCGGTGCCGCGCTCCTTCGCCTCAAAAAGAACTAAATCCAGTTCCATATCCACCAGGTCCGGCATCTTCGTCCATCTCTCTGCCGGCACCTCCACAAAGCCCAGCGCCTCGTACATTCGTACAGCGCTGGGCATCTTCGTTTTCAAGGTGTCCAGATGCATCTTCACGTACCCCTGCTCGCGAGCATATTCAATCGCCGCTTGCGTCAACTGACGCCCAAGCCCCAGTCCTCGCGCCTGCGGATAGACAAAGAGTCTCTTCAATTCAATCCTGTCGGCACCATAGGGCCGCAGCCCCACACAACCACCATCGGCCAACAGCACACACACATACTTGCCCGGCAGACCCGCAAGCTCCTCCTCAAAAGATTGAAAGCACAAATCCACGTCAATATCGG